>VGDJ01000103.1 GCA_016869775.1 Alphaproteobacteria bacterium | reverse complement strand
TCGCTCAAGTGGTAAAATCGCAATGAAGCTCGAGGGCGATGAAGCTTTGGTGGGAGTAGCTTTATGTTCAGAAAAAGACGATATTTTGCTTTCAACTAAAGATGGAAAATGTATTCGTTTTCCAGTCGAAAAATTACGAGTTTTCCAAAGTCGTAACTCTACGGGCGTGCGAGGTATAAAGCTCGAAGATGGCAATAAAGTCATCGCTTTATCAATTATTAAACATGCCAAAGAAGATTCAGAAGTCAAAGATAAATATTTGAAAATTGATCTTGACCAAAGATTGGCATTGCGTGATGCTTTAATTCACAACAAAAAACTCATCGAAAATCCGCCAGAAGATTTACTTGCTCAATCAGTTGAGATTCCGCAAATTAAAAATGCCGAACTTGACCAAAAAACCATCGAAAAAATGGCAATTGATGAAGAATTTATTTTAACTATTACCGCCAATGGCTTTGGTAAACGCTCTTCGGCTTATGAATATCGTATTACTAACCGCGGTGGCTCGGGAATAACCAACATTATCACTTCAAAACGCAATGGTTTGGTTGTGGCCAGCTTCCCAGTTGAAAGCAAAGACCAAGTGATGATTATTACCGATAAAGGCACCTTAATTCGTACCGAAATTGGCACGGTTCGCATCAGTGGACGCAACACTCAAGGGGTTACTTTAATTAAAACTAAAGACGAAACTGTGGTTTCGGTCGCCCGCATTGCTCACACCGGCAATAAAGAGGTTGACGAAGCTGAAACTGGCGAGGAATCGACCGAAGAAAATCTTGAGCAAATTTCATCGCCACAAAATTAGCTAGGATTAATTTTTTTTATAACCTTTTTATAACTGTTTATGAATTATTCAAAATTTTTATTACCTATTATTCTTGCTAATGAATTATTATTGGCTCGTAGTTCTTTGTCTGCCGGGGCTGTTGTTGCGAATCAAAAATGTTTATCAGATCTTCCTTTTCCTCGTCTCGATTTAAATTTTACTGGAGGTCAAATTGCAGATTCACAAATTTATACTAAAAATGGGGTCAATTATATAGCAAAGTCAACCGGGGGTGAGGTAGCCGGGATTCATGATGAAATTTTAAGAGAACTTAAGCTTGTCACTCCAGATGTTCCTAAATTAGAAAAAGTAATTACAAATATTATCCCCGAAGGTGCCAAGGATGATGAGCATTTGAGTAATATTGTGGGCCAAATGCGAGAAAAGCAAGATGTTAAACTTTTAAATAGGGAAGATAGAAAAAATTTTATAAGCAGTAATTGGCAAAGTTTTGTTAAAGCTTCTATGCTTGGGGTTGGCATTACTGATTTGATTTATAATCCGAATAATTTAGTTGAATTAAATAATAAAATAACAGTTATAGATGTTGATGCCATGTCGTTGCCAATTATTCCATATGAGATTTCTGAAGAATCATTTAGAATTGGAGAAGATAAGGTAAAAGCCGAAGCAAAAAATTTTTTTAATTCACCCAAATATGATGAATTGAAGAATAGAAAACTTAATGTGATTGAGCAATGTAGTGGCAAGGACTCCAATATTTATAGGCAATATGTTGAATCTTTTGCTGCAATTGATCGACACATTACTAGAAATGAGCCGTATTATCCACTAGATTTTTATTTTGGCAATATTAGAGGCGTTAAAATGGATACAAATGGAAAAACAAAATTTAACGCAAACTTTACTCCGCTTAATGAGGCTGGTTCTACACTTGAAGTTTTAGGTGAGTTTTCAAAAAAATTTACAGATCCTTCTATAACCCCTTTATTATGTCGAGATGATAAGGCACAAAAAGTAGAAAAATGGGTTCAACAACAAATTACGAAATAAATTCCAAAACCCCAACGCTCTCGAATTTGGGGCGTTATCGCTTAGTTTGTTATGCCACGAAACGTTAATTTCGGTTTTGGGAGTGGTTAAATTTTCTGAATCAAGAAGTCCGCTTGAATTAAATCATCGAAGAAGAAATGAGTTTTGTTAGATTGCATAAGACGATAACTTATTGAATGCACCTCTTTTTTCTGCGATTTTAATCACCCGTATTTTCCTCGATAGCTGTTAATATTTTCTTTAAAGAATATCTATTTACTTAGAAGCATATTCAGTGCCGATTGTTTGGGAAGAAAAAAAATTGAAAGAAGCAATTGAATCAGCTGAATCAGCTATTGTTTAGCTAATTTTTAAATCTATTTCTTGGGTTTTTTTTGACGAGGATCGAAGTAAAAAAGAATTGGGAAGTTTTTCAAAATCACAATTATTGCCTTATTTCATCTCTCCATAAATTAAAAAACCCAGCGTATCATTTGATAAACTAGGTTTTTTTAGTTCTAATCTAAAAAATATTTCAAAAAAATTTGCTAAAAGCACAACTTCTAAAGTTAAAATCTTAAATTTTAAAACAAAGATCCAATCAACAACAGCTGGCACTTAACTCAAAATATATCATTTTATTTTCTTGTTTATATGAAGAAATCAATCGTGATTTACCATTTGCCGATGAATAAGTGATTGATGCATTAAAATATTTGCTATTAAAAAGCGCTTTTAGCCCAAGACCAGATAGCCTTCCATCAGCACTGTTACTAACATATTTATTTTTAACATAACCATAATCAAAAAATGGCTCAATTGATAATTTATTGAAATGAGAAAGATTTTTATTAATAAAACTTAAATCATTTTGTTCAGTTTTATGCATGCAAGGCCTTGCAAACGGCGCGACTATTTGGCCGATATTTAAATTAATTTTATTTCTAAAATAATAACCAGAATCACCATTAATGTAATTTTCACGAAAACCACGCACCGAATAATATCCGCCAACCGAAAATTGTTCCGAACCAAAAAGGGTATCTTTGGAACGCTGACTGTCGAACTCTGTGGATATTGTAAATGGAATATTGATTTGGGGAATGAGAATTTTTTTTGAAGTTGAAATATAAAGTTTAAAATAATCAAACTGGGCTCGAGGCGCCTCAACTATTAAATCAGGAGCATCTTGTTTGGCATTTAATATTTTCAATCCCTTAAAATAACTTGGCTTAAAATAAAAATTAATACCATTCTTAAAATAATTTGAAACCACAAAGCCAACGCTAGCAACAGTTAATTTGCGTTCAGAAGTTTCAATTTTTGCATTATTTAAATAACTAACCGATGATTTATTAAACAAAGAAGCGCTGGTTGTAAGACGAAAATTCTCTCTATTAAAAATAAGTCTTTCTATTGAAGAACTATAAGATTGTGAAAAGCCGGTTATTCGAATTGGGCCACTATTACCTTGGTTTGTACCACGAAATTCTGAACGCGAATAATTATAAATTAGAGTGTTAAAACCAAACGGAATTGAAATATTTGAAGAAAAAGATTTTATGCCTTTATCACGAGCCTTATCATTTATGTTAGTCGAATAGCTAAGATTGATGTTATCATTCAAAAATAACAGATTATCAAGACTGGAACTGAAATTTGTGCGATAAATTCCGGTAAAATCGTTACCCAAATTATCATGACCAATCATTGCGTGAACCGGAAATTTAGATTTATTGCTAACATAAACATTGCTGAAACCATCAAGTGTTGAAGGCTCAATTTTCATAGTGGCATTATTAGAAGATAAACGATTAATCTGAAAAATTCCTTGGTTTATTTGATTAAGATTTAATGTTTTTTCTTGAATAAAACCAAACGCGGTCAATGCCTGCATTTTATCAACAAAATGATTATTATTAATGATCACTTTATCAATTTTTCCCTCAATCATCTTTAGTTCTATATTGCCATTTTGAATATTTTGCTTAGGCACCAAAACTCGCGCCGTAACGTATCCCTTATCATTATAATAATTTTGAATAACAGTAATAATGTCAGTCAAAATTTTAGCCTCGGCACATTTTCCTATAAAAGGATTAAGGAGCTTTTTTTTCCTGAATTTAGAAAGTGAATTAGCATCTTCTAAAACTATCGATTTAATTGAAAAACACCGCGCAGATTGATTTGAGATTGGTATTTGATTTTCAGCGTCTTCTTGGGCTTGTTTTTTATTTCGAGCGCGCTCTTTAGTTATGGCCTCACTTTCATAAGAACGACGATTTTCTTCAATCTGATTTTGTTGCTGACGCGAAATCCAATCTTGTTGATCGATAAGGTTTTGATCTATATTTTGCGCCCCCGAATTTGCAGAAAATATCAGGTAAAATATGAGCACCCAAAATTTCAGTGCAAAAAATTTCAGGGCAAAAATTTCAGGCCCAAAAAAATTTTTGAATCTTCGACTCAATAAATTTATGGGTGGCCATAAATTTATGGTCATTATTTGAGAATTATGGTGATTTTAGATTTTTCAAGGCTTTGCGCGATAAAATCTTCTATGGCTTTTTTGGCTAAATTTTGCGCCAAAGTATCTTTTGATTTTTCATAAGAATTGATTTGCGCCGGTCTTTCATCAATAAATTTAATAATTAACCATTTATCGCCACTTTGAATTGGTTCGGCAATTTCACCTTT
>VGDJ01000102.1 GCA_016869775.1 Alphaproteobacteria bacterium | reverse complement strand
TGGTAGAAACAGAACCATCAGAAACATTATTTTGAGAATCCCTCATCTAGAAATGTATTACTTTACCATAAGCATCAAGCACTGCTTCATGCATCATCTCAGACATGGTTGGGTGTGGGAAAATCGTATGCATCAAATCTTCCTCGGTAAGCTCAGCCTGTTTAGCAATAACAATACCTTGAATCATTTCTGTCACTTCGGCACCAATTAAATGAGCACCGAGCAATTCGCCGGTTTTTTCATCAAAAATAACTTTGATTAATCCATCAGCTTCACCCATGGCGATAGCTTTGCCATTAGCCAAATAAGGGAAACGACCAACTTTAATTTTTTTTCCTAACTCTGTGGCTTTTTTTTCGGTTAAACCCACTGAGGCAATCTGAGGCATTGAATAAGTGCATCCCGGAATGTTTTCTTTTTTGATTGGATGAACTTTTTTCGCATCATATTTATTAAGTTTGCTGGCAATTTTTTCAGACGCAATAATACCTTCATGCGAGGCTTTGTGGGCAAGCCACGGCGCTCCAGCAACATCGCCAATAGCGTAAATATTGGCTTCGGCGGTTTCCATATAACCATTCACTAGAATTTGATTTTTTTCGACCTTTACCTTGGTTTTTTCCAAGCCCAAATTCTCGATATTAGCAACAATTCCAACCGCCATAATTACTTTTTCAGCTTTTAATTCTTCAATTTTGCCAGCTATTTCAATTTTGGCTACCACCTCGCCTTTGCCTTTGGTTAATGATTTTAAAGATGCCGAGGTCAAAATTTTTATCCCTTGTTTTTCAAAAGATTTACGCGCCAATTTAGAAATTTCTTCATCTTCAACTGGCAAAATATTTTCTGCCATTTCAACAAGAGTAACTTCGCTTCCCATATTGCGATAAAAAGAGGCAAATTCTGAACCAATTGCTCCCGAACCGACTACAATCAAAGATTTTGGCAAAGCTTTGGCGGTCATGGCCTCGCGGTAAGTCCAAATATTTTCGCCATCCGGCTCCATTCCAGCGATAATTCTAGCTCTGGCGCCGGTTGCCACCACAAAATATGAGGCTTCGATTTGTTCAATTTCTTTGCCGTCTTTGCTGATAGAAATTTTTTTGGCATCCAAAAATTTGGCAAAACCATCAAAAACTTCGATTTTGTTTTTTTTCATCAAGCCAGCAATTCCGGAGCTCAAACGCTTCGAAACCGCGCGCGATCTTTCGATAATTTTAGCGAAGTCATGCTGAATATTTTGTGCCGAAAAGCCAAAATCTCCAAGATTATGAAGTAGATGATTAATCTCAGATGAACGCAACAACGCCTTTGTTGGGATACATCCCCAATTTAAACAAATTCCGCCCAAATGATTGGCCTCAACGATGGCAACTTTTAGCCCTAATTGCGAAGCACGAATTGCCGAAACATAACCACCCGGACCAGCGCCGATAACGCATAAATCAAATTTTTTGGTCATAATTTTATTATTTATTTTGTTATTAATTTTCAGATTTTGAATTCATTAATATTTTCGACTTAACAACTTTATTTTTTATATTTTTACAACTCCGATAAGTCTCTTAAACACTTGATTCGCTGACGCTAATTAATATCCGCTATTCTTTCGCGAATTTGCCTAAACTTTAAAATTCAAACCAACATAATCCCACTCGTGACTCTTTTTTATATTTTATAAATTCGATTAATAAATTTATTGCTGTTGAGATTATTGCTTACAATTTTTCATTATTAAAAGAAATTTTCCATCATTATTTTATTGTAAATATCTAATTATAAATTCTATTTGTTGTTTGGGCTGAAAAATTTTGCTTTACTGCTTATCAAGATCATAAATCATTACAATATATTGTTTAAAAATTTAGAAATATAAAATTTATAAAATTATGGCAGAAGAGAAAGGATTGCAAGACGGGCAAATACCACAAAACGAAGAAGAAGCTCAAGATCCCAAAAAACGGCTTAAAGAAATGCTACTCAAATCTATCGAGGATCGCTATGCTGTTTTTAAAGTTTTTAAAGATGATATGGATAAACCTCTAAACCAAAAAACAACCCCATCGAATCCAGTAGAAAGTTTTTTAGAAAAATCACCACAATTTAATAATTTGATAGATTTTTTATATGAAACCTCCGAAAAACTTAAACTTAATTTTCCAGAGATAAGAAATTCTGTTGGAGAATTACTCGATGGCTTAGGCTTAATAGAAGAAAATTCCTCTGATCGTTTTGGCATTAAAAGATATGATAATTTAAATTTCGAAGTAATAAAATTTAATCCAAGAGAAAATTTAGTTAAACAGCTAAAACAACATAATATAAATTTAGAACTTGTTGAAAACAAATTTGTGAATCATGCGCGATACCTCGACGAAAAAATACCTCAATTCAAATTGATAACGCTAGGTAATAAAATATTTAATCTAGATATTAGTAAATATGATCGCGATAAAAAACAGCATTTTGCTGAGGGGCCATCTTCAGGGCCACAAGAGAGCAGTCAAAAACAGCATTTTGCTAAGGAGCCACGAAAAGGAATTTTGAAGAAGTCTGAAAATTCTCTTAGAGAACTAAACTCATCCGAACAAAATTCATCCCCAGAAAAAAAAGAAAAAAAAGTAGTATTTCAGCATGACGTAAAAAACACAGACGGAAATAAAGGGAGATGGGGGGAATGGGTAAAAAATACGAATGGTACAAATCCAATGTCGTCCCAGGGGGGGCCGTCAAATCATTCGCGTTGAAAATAATATTATAATGCCCCCCAAAAACTAGACCAAATTTTTGCTTTATTATAGGAGAAAATTTACGGATTTTATCCATAAATTTTTTTATTATTATTAAAAATAATTTGGTCAAATTTATTTCAAAAAATACGCAAAAAACACAGTAAAGAATTTAAGTTCAAGGTAGCGATTGAAGCTACAAAAGAGAAAAAACCAATCAAGTTTGGGCTACAGATATTACTCATATAAGGATTCATAGTGGTTTTGTTTATTTTTTGGCGATAATAGATTTATAGAGCAGATTTATCAACGAGCCTAGAAGCTGATTTTTGCGTTGAAATGTTAAAAACATCTTTAGAAAAATATCAAAATCCAGAAATATTTAATACCGATCAAGGAGCCAATTTACTAGCTTTAAATGGTGCGATTTATTTTTAGAAGCTAAATTTGCTTTAGCAAATTTAATTTAGTGGAAGATGGTATTACTCTTGCGAGAGTTTTTTAGCTTGATCATAGGCGATTAAGGCATTCACAAATTCGTCAATTTCGCCCATCATAATATCATCGATTCGATAACTCGTTAAATTAATGCGATGATCGGTAACACGACTTTGCGGAAAATTATAAGTACGAATTCTTTCGCTTCGATCGCCACTCCCAACCTGCTCTTTTCTCTCCATAGCGCGCTCCTTTTCAAGTCTTTCGCGCTCTGCTTCGTAGATTCTTGAACGCAAAACCTTCATGGCTTTCTCGCGGTTTTTAATTTGCGATTTTTCGTCTTGCATTGAAACCACCACTCCGGTTGGAATATGCGTGATTCTAACCGCAGAGTCTGTTGTGTTGACCGATTGTCCACCGGGACCCGATGAGCGGAAAACATCGATTCTCAAGTCTTTTTCTTCGATTTTAATGTCAACCTCTTCGGCTTCTGGCAAGACAGCTACAGTCGCTGCTGAAGTGTGAACCCTTCCAGCGCTCTCAGTTTCGGGGACGCGTTGCACACGATGACCCCCCGACTCAAACTTTAAACGCGCAAAAACCCCGCGCCCCGAAATAATGGCAGAAGCCTCTTTATAGCCACCAAGTCCGGTGTCGGAAATCGACAAAACCTCGAATTTCCAGCGATTTTTTTCAGCATAGCGATGATACATATGAAATAATTTATAAGCAAAAAGTGCCGCTTCTTCACCACCCGTGCCGGCCCTCACCTCAATAATTGCGTTTTTTTCATCGGCCGAATCTTTAGGCAAAAGTGCAATCTTAATTTGCTGTTCGAGCTCAGGAATCTTTTTCGATAAATTGAATTTCTCTTCTTCCATCATATCACGCATTTCTTTATCGAGATTTGAATCTGCAAGCATTTGCTCAATATCGTTAAATTCTTTTTGAACAGTTTGAAATTGTTGAATAACCGCTACAACCTCTTGCATATCAGAATGTTCTTTTGATATTTTAGCAAAATTTTGCCCTAATCCACTTGGATCTTGGAGTTTGTTTTCCAGATCATTAAATTTAGCGAGAATTCCATCGAGTTTATTTATTAGGGACATGTTAAAAACTTACGTTGTTGAAAACTTATTTATTACAAAAAAAGGTGGAAAATAAATTTGACAAAAATCCAATTTGCTTAATGATTTAAGCTCATCTAAGCTTAATTGGCAAATCTTTTATTGATTAATCATTTTCACAAATGCACACAAATTTTTATGTCACCTCGCCGATTTATTATGTCAATGATGTTCCGCATATCGGCCATGCTTATACTTCGATTGCTTGTGATGTAATGGCGCGATTCGAGCGACTAAAATCGCACCGCGTTTTCTTCTTAACTGGCACCGATGAACACGGGCAAA
>VGDJ01000101.1 GCA_016869775.1 Alphaproteobacteria bacterium | reverse complement strand
TTTCCATTCAAGTATCTTAATTTCAGCTCTGGCATCAAAAACACTAATGACTAATAAAAATAATATATACTTAATTTTATTCATAATTGTCGGTATATTATTTATTTTTTGTTTGAAGTAATTTTTTGAAAAAATATTTTAAATTATTGAGGCAAGTTGGGGCAATTTAAAATTATTTAAATATATGGACGATCATATTCTGGAGATTTATCAGATAAAGGCTCGGACGGAATATCGGCATAAGTTTCACCATTCATTTTTATAATCACTCGACCAGTATCAGTAACCACTCCAATAACCGCAAAATCCAAGCCCCATTTATCAAAAATTTCTTTGGCGAATTGCTCTTTTTCTGGCTTTATTATCATTAACATGCGTTCTTGACTTTCGGACAACATTATTTCGTAGGGAGTCATGTTTTTTTCACGTTGCGGGACTTTTTCGAGATAAAGCTCAATTCCGGTTCCGCCTTTGCCAGACATTTCAAAAGAAGATGATGTTAATCCAGCCGCTCCCATATCTTGAATTGATAAAATGCAATCCGATTGCATTAATTCCAAACAAGCTTCAAGCAGAAGTTTTTCTGCAAAAGGATCGCCAACTTGAACTGTTGGACGCTTATCTTCATCGCCCTCTTTAAATTCATCTGAAGCCATAACAGCTCCATTTATTCCATCTCGACCAGTTTTTGAACCAACATAAACAACACTTGCTCCAACTTGCGAAGCCGAAGAGTAAAAAATTTTATCTTGATTGGCCAAGCCAACGGTCATAGCGTTTACAATTATATTACCATTGTAACTTTTGTGAAAAGTAATTTCGCCGCCAACAGTTGGTACTCCAACACAATTTCCATAACCACCAATTCCTGAAACCACGCCATTAACTAATTGTTTGGTTTTGGGATGATCAATTTCTCCAAATCTTAAGGCATTTAAATTAGCAATTGGTCGAGCGCCCATTGTAAATACATCGCGCAAAATACCCCCCACGCCAGTTGCAGCGCCTTGGTACGGCTCAATAAAAGAGGGGTGATTATGACTTTCCATTTTAAAAATCACTGCTTGACCATCACCTATATCAATAACTCCGGCATTTTCTCCGGGACCGCAAATAACCCAGGGAGCCGAGGTGTGCATTGTTTTTAGCCATTTCTTGGTAGATTTGTATGAACAATGTTCGCTCCACATGGCAGAAAAAATTCCGAGCTCCGTAATAGTTGGAGTTCTTCCGAGTATTTTGAGAATCAGGTTGTATTCATCGGTAGTAAGATTGTGATCTTTAACTAGCTTATCAGTAATTTCGATATTTCTCATTAAAATTTAATATTTTTGTTGGATTTTTTATTTGTTTTTCTACTAAAAAAATTAATTCAAAAAAACCAAATTGACAAGAAAAGATTTAATCAAAATACACAAATTTTTTGTATAAATTTTATTAGAAAATCTTTCTTGTTTAATATAAAAAATTAGATTAGATTTTAGTTACAAAAATAATCCCCAAAAAAGCTTTTTTTCATGAAAAAATATATAGTTTACGGGCTTGGAATATCTGGTATTGCGACTGCCAAATACTTATCCTCACTCGGTCACTTTGTAATTGCTACTGATGACAATGAAAATTCAATTGAAAATTTTAAAAAAACCTATGCACATGATTACCCGCAAATTAAATATTTAAAACCGATTGAAATTGAATATGATGAGCAAACTATCATAATTTTTTCTCCCGGAATTCCTTTATATTTTCCTCAAGCACATCCAATTTTAAAAATTTGCTTTGAAACCAATGCTCAACTCAAATGTGATGTATCACTATTTTATAAATTCAATTCTAAAAACAATTTTATCGGTATCACTGGAACCAACGGTAAATCAACAACAACGGCTTTAACAGGTTTTATTTTTGATAATTTAAATTTATCATCTCAAATTGGCGGAAATATTGGTATTCCATGCTTCGAACTTAAACAAAACCAACAAGATTTTACTTATATTTTTGAAGTTTCTTCATATCAACTTGATTTAATCTCTGACACAAAATTTAATATTGCGTGCCTAACTAACATTACTCCAGACCATATTGATAGACATGGATCATTTGAAAATTATATCAATTCAAAACGAAAAATTTTCCAACTTCAAAACGTTAACGATTTTTCAATTATAAATATTGACAACCCTCATTCCTTCAAAATACACCAAGAGCTGAAGCAAAATTCTAATCATCAAGCAAATTTGGTGGCAATTTCAACTAATATCGAAGTTGAAAATGGCGTCTCCATAATCAATGGTAAACTTACTGTAAATCTAGAAAACCAGAAATTTACCTTTTTGATAAAACCTCTAATCCAAGGCAAACACAATCTTGAAAATATCGCCTGTTCGACTGCGATAACCTTATGCCAATTAATTAAAATCAATCAATTCAACTCACAAAATATCGAAAGAGTTATTAAAATTATTGAAAAATTTCAAGGTCTTAGGCACCGAATGCAATTAGTTAAATCTGTAAATAACATTAATTTTATAAATGATAGCAAAGCAACTAACGCAGAATCCACCGAAAATGCCTTAAAATCTTTTGATAATATTTTTTGGATTCTAGGCGGAAGACCAAAAGATGGAGGTATAGAAATTTTAAAACCTTATTTTCCAAAAATTGTCAAAGCTTATCTAATTGGCGAATCTACCAATGAATTTGCTAAAATCCTTGAACAATGCCACGTTGTTTATGAAAAATCACTAACCCTTCAAAAGGCTTTTGAGTCAGCATATTCAGACTCAAAATTATCAACACAAATTTACAAAAATATTTTATTATCTCCGGCTTGCGCTTCCTTCGATCAATGGAAAAACTTTGAACAAAGGGGAGATTTTTTTTGCGATCTAGTTAATGAAATTAATTAAAACATACCTCAACACATCATTAAAAAATATTTATAGACAGCTTCAAAGCTTCTTAATTGGCTTTTCAGTTGTGTTGATAATTTTTTTTGGTCTCGAGTTTAATTTTAATTCATTTGCTCAACTTTCTCAAAACCAACCAGGATCAGCTACACTTTTACATTCTGAACCCAAAAATCAAAACTATATTCGCTACCAAAAACAATCATCATCAGGTAGTTTTGATTTAAGATTTTATACAACTTATCTTCCACCGAGCGGAACTTTTGCCTCAGCTGACGAGCACATTCTTCCAAATTGCGAAAGTTTATCGTCAGATGCGCTCGACAGAATTGGCAATAAATGCATGATAAAATTTCCTAAAGATTGTGTTGGCTTTGTTGGTGGAACTGCCATCCCAGGTGAAAATTGCCTTAATTATAGTCAAATTTTTGAGAATGTTAGTTCAAAAAAACTTAAACCAATTCAATGCGTTCCTTCAAAAACCGACAAAATAAACTGCCTTAATACTGCAAATAAAACTTATTGCCATCAAACAACAAATCCAATTTTAGGTATCAATTGCAAATTGGCTCCATGCTCATTTATTGATAACACTAAATATCGTCGTCCCGGAGTTAACTGTCTTGCCGATTGCAATTCAATCGATAACAAATCAATTTCACAGCCGAAATTCTTTATTGAGGGGATAAATTGCCTCACCTCATGCAAAACATCATCATCAAGAAATGTTGGAACAGAATGTGTATTTGAATTTAATAATTATGTTTTTCCACTTTGCTCAAATCCTTCCTTTTCTTTCAAACACTTTAATGTTGCACCGAGTAATAATAGTCCTCGCGAGAAGTGTCTTGATTTAAAAGATCTTCCAATGTGCGATAAACATCCGGCTCTTTTACCTAAAATTAATTGTGCACCAGCTTGTACATCAGAAAATAGATCTCTCCATAATATCGATTGCGTAGATTTAAGTATAGATAATAATTGCCATCAGATTAACAATATTTCAGACAATTGTACCAAAATTAGTTGCTCAAATTTAACTCAAACAGAACTATTAAGTTCAAACAACTCTAACAAATTTAAACTAGATAACTCTTCAACACAAAAATATTGTAATGCTGACAAACCATACACAGGATTTGCTTTTAATCAATTAAACGCCTCTGGATACAATGGCTATTTAAAAGATTATACTCTTGCGGATATGCCTTGCGGTTCAATTGGTGATACTGAACAACATAACGCAGTTTTGAGTACTAATTACTATAATAGCTCTTCTGGAAATATTATTGATCTAGTAAAAGAAGATTGTAAAAACTCAAAAAATTATTCTGAAACAAATCAAGATATTGGTTGTACAAATGATAAGCTTGATCCAACCAAATCTTCATATCAAAAAGAATTTTTGTATAACAATCTTAAACAATGCAAATCAAGCTCGGCGATTCAAGCAATTAGATGTTCTGATTATAAATCAAAACCCACTACAAAACCCTACGATTGCAACGCATCATCAATGAATTTTGCAGATACTTGTCCAGCAACAAATCCAAATTGTTATTGTTCGCAACCTGGTCAAGATTATTGCTATCGATTAAAAATTGATTGCACTTTACCTGAAAATTCTGATTACGATATTTGCAAAGAATTAACTGAAGCAAATTTTTCTCCAGACACTACTG
>VGDJ01000100.1 GCA_016869775.1 Alphaproteobacteria bacterium | reverse complement strand
TTATCAAGAGCTATCCAAAAACTTACAGGATTAAAAACATATCCAAAAATTCTGGGATGAGTGTGTAAAAAAATTTTATCGATATTGTGAATATTACGAGATTTAAATAAATTTTGTGCCCAATTTATTATAGAAGAGCCATCTTTAAGACCGTGATCTTTTTCATAAAAACTAAAAATATTAAAGCGATTAATTGAAAATAACTTAGAACCCAAATCATTGATTTTATCGATGTCAAAGCAAATATAAAAAACTTGATAGTTGAAAGAGTTCTCGCGCGGAGTAAGTCTTTTATGAAAAACGTTAGAATAGCTAATAAACTTCGACTCTATTGCCACGGGGTTTTTATATTCATTTTATTAAGAACTCGAATACTTGATGAAAGACCATCCTCATGGAAACCAAAAGATTGATAAGCGCCACAAAAATATAAATTATCAACGCCTTGAATTTCATTGAAATGCTCTTGCGCTTCAACAGCTTTGGCATTAAAGATAGGATGCTCATATTCAAATTTCGCAAAAATATCTTGAGGATTTATCGCTGAATTTGGATTTAAGGTCACAAATAATGGATAAGAATTATCAATATTTTGTAAATTATTCATCCAATACGAGACCGATAAATTATTTTTATCATTATCAACACTTTGAGAATTTGTTTGATTATTATGCGAATAAACCCAACTCGCCCAAGCTTTTTTACATTTTGGCATAACTGATGAATCTTTATGTAAAATTGCATGATTTTTTTGAAAACTAAAACTTGATAAGATGTTTTTTTGAAGCGAGGTTGGATTATCAATAAAGCTCAAAGCTTGATCAGCATGAGTTGCAACCACAACTTTATCAAAAACTTCAACCCCTTTTTGTGATTCAACAATCCATTTTTTATCAGCATTTTGGTAAATTTTTTTTACACCATCATTAAGACTAACTTTGTGAATAAAATTTTCGCACACCTTTTGAACATATTGACGCGAACCATTACTAACCGTGAACCATTGTGGCTGTTGATCAACTGTTAATAAACCGTGATTTTTAAAAAATCGCACAAAACTAATTGCCGGATAGTCCCCAATTTTGTTGAGAGGCGTACTCCAAATTGCTGAAGCCATTGGCAATAAATAATAATCTCGAAAATATTGACCAACCCTTAAATCTTCTAAAAAATTATTCATGGAATAATTGGTTTTGATATTTTGTTCAAGAATTCGATCGGCAACTCTGTTAAACTTCAAAATATCCTTCAGCATCAACCAAAATTTTGGATTGAAAATATTTTTACGTTGCGCAAAAACCGCGTTAATATTAGTGCCAGCATATTCAATATTTGGGTTAGAAATTTTAACCGCAAAAGACATGTTACTCTTCTCAAACTCAACTCCGAGTAGTGCAAAAAAGGCTTTAAGATTTGGATATGTTTGATGATTAAAAACTATAAAACCGGTATCAACGGCGATTTTTTTTGAACCATAATTAATATCAACAGTATTTGAATGTCCGCCAATATAATTATTTTTCTCATAAAGTTTTATATCAAAATTTTGATCTAAAAAGTAAGCACAACCAAGTCCAGATATGCCCGAGCCAATAATAGCCACTCGCAAGTTTTTATCCATATTTAGTGAGGAATTAATTATAATTATTTAGTGAAGAATAATTACGTGAGCGCTTAGGCAAAAGTTATTTAATGTCTTTTTCTGGCAATGATATTCAAAGATTCAACCGCCAGAGTAAAGAAAAGCGAGAAATATAAATAAGCCTTAGAAATTTGTAAGTGAAAACCGTCGGCTAATAAAATAACTCCAATCATAAAAATAAAGGCTAGAGCCACAATTTTTAGAGATGGGTAATTGTGCAAAAAATAACTAATTTTTTCGGAAGCCAAAAGCATAACTATCATTGAAATAACGATAGCGGTTACGATTACGGGGATATTGTTAGTCATTCCAACAGCTGTAATAACCGAATCAAAAGAAAAAACAAAATCAATTAAAGAAATTTGTAAAATTGCTGCTATCATGTTTTTAGAGCCATTAATCTTTTTTTCTTCTTTGGTTTCATTAAGGCCGAAAAACACATCCGAACAAATTTCCCACCCACTTTTAATTATTAAAAATAATCCACCAAAAATTAGTAAAAAGTTTTTAAAAGAAAAACCAACTCCACGAATTGTAAATAGTGGCTCAGTAAGAGTCATGATCCATGATAATGTCATTAACATTAAAATACGAATTATGAAGGCCAACGACAAACCAAAAATACGCGCTTTGTTGCGCTTGTTGTGAGGTAATTTTGCTACAACAATTGCAATAAAAATTAGGTTGTCGATGCCTAAAACTATTTCTAAAAAAGTTAAAGTTATAAGGCTAAACAAAATATCGTAGGTGAGAATGTCCATATTTATAGATTTATGATTTTATGCGAATGCAAAAAATTTAGAATTGGCTGTATTGGTAAACCAAGAATTGCAAAGTAATCACCTCGAACTCTTTCAAATAAGTGCTTACCGAGTGATTCATATTTGTAGCTTCCGGCACAACCGATTGGTTGATCAAAATTAACGTAATCAATAATTTGTTGGTTTGTTAGTTTACGCATAGTCAGAGATGCGCGTGCAAAATTTTTAAAAATAATCTTACCATCACGAACAATTACGATGGCATTATTTTGATAATGGGTTTTACCGTTAAAAAGCTTGAGCTGCGAAATGGCATCATCAAGATTATGTGATTTAGAAATATCTTTGTGATTAAATTCGCAAACTTGATCCGAACCAATAACTACTGCGCTTGGATTAATTTCGCTAACCGAAAGAGCTTTTTTGGTTGCAAGATATAAAGCCAAGTTTTTGGGCGTCATTGGCTTTAATAATTTTTTCTCGGAATCTTCGTCATAAGTTGGCTTCACGACCTTAAAATCAATATTGTGTGATTTTAATATTTGATTTCTGATATTCGATGAAGATGCCAATATAATTGGATAATTACAACTAACTAACATTCGTTAGATTGGATTTCAATCATTTTTAAAAAGCGTGATTCTAGGTTGGAATTGATTTTAAATTCGCCTAAAAAAGTTGTTGTGACTGTTGAAGCATTGACTTTATGTATCCCTCGAGTACTCATACATAGATGAGTTGCATCGATCAAAACAGCTACCCCTTTAGGATTTAAAGCTTGATTTAAAGTATTGGCAATTTGCGCAGTCATGGTTTCTTGGGTTTGCAATCTTTTTGCAAAAATATCTACCAAGCGCGCGATTTTGCTAATTCCAACCACTCTACCATTTGGTATATAAGCAACATGAGCAGTTCCAATAAATGGAACCATGTGATGTTCGCAATGAGATTCCATGCGAATGTTTTTAATTAAAACAATGTCATTATAACCATCAACTTCATCAAAAGCTTTACCTAAAATTTTAAATGGATCTTCATTGTAACCAGAAAAAAAATCTTGATAAGCATTCACAACTCGTTTGGGGGTTTCAATCAATCCTTCTCGATTAGGATTGTCTCCAGCCCAAGCAATTAAAGTTCGAACCGCATCTTCGGCCTGTTCACGTGTTACGCTATTTGTTTTGTAGAAGTTATTTATCATCATTATTGTTTAAGTTAAAAATTGTAAGTTATAAAAAAATTTATTTTTACAAAAAATTCACTATTGATTTGTAAAGTTTTAAATATAATTTTTACATTTAATAATACAAATATTTATCCAAATCAATTTTCGATTATTTCCATTATCAGATATTATGAACAAATAATATCTCACTGAATTTTTATTTATCATATGAAAAAAACAATTTCGATTCTTATCATCTCTTTGTTAACTTGCGCCAATAACTCTTTAGCTGGCAATATTGGAATACTTGATGTTGATAAAATCATTCAAGAATCGCAAGCGGTTAACGATATTCAAAAAAAAGTTGATTCCAAAAAATCTAACTACGAATCAGAGATTAACAAAAAACAATCCATTCTTGAATCTGACCAAAAAAAACTTGAAGATAAAAAAATCACTCTTTCAAAAGAAGCTTTCGACAAAGAGGTCAAGGCTTTTGAATCAAAAGTTGAAGATTTAAAAACCTTTGTAGATCGTAAACAAAATAGCCTCAAAAAAGCATCAATTGATGCTATGGGCAAAGTTAATGATAAAGTGAAGTCAATTGTTGCTGAAATCGCTAAAGAAAAAAATCTCGACGTTATTATTCCGTCTTCTCAAACTTTATATTTCAAAGACGAACTTGATATTACCGCTGAAGTTCTCTCAAGTTTAAATAAAAAAATCACAAAAGTTGAAGTTAAGTTTGAATAAACTGAATCTAATTGGTCGAATTTTTGGTAATTTATCTGATAGAGAACTTTTTGAACGATTCTATTAGTCTATTTCTATCGACCTTTGTGTATCTTTGCGTTGTTGATAACGACGAGTGTCCCAATAAATCTTGTATAGTTCTTAAATCAACCCCCTTAGTAAGCAACTCAGTTGCGAATGAATGCCTAAAAGCATGAGGCGTAATTTCATCCGATAAATTTAGTTTCCTTCTAACATCCATGATCAATCCAGCAAAAGCTCTTCTCGAATATAATTTATTATACTTACTCAAAAAAATTGGCTGAGTTTTTGAAATTTCATAAGGACAAAATTTTATATATTCTGCGATTTGCAATTTAATAATTGGCATCAATGGAATGATTCTTTGTTTATTGCCCTTTCCGGTAATCGTGATCGATTCTCCGCTCTGAAGCATTAATTGATTGATTGATAAAGCCTCAGAAATCCTCAATCCACATCCGTAAACCAAATACAAAATTGCCAAATCTCTTTTAGATTCCCACTCGTCATTATGATAGTTTTCGATAATA
>VGDJ01000099.1 GCA_016869775.1 Alphaproteobacteria bacterium | reverse complement strand
ACTTCAAACATTTCCTTTTGCCCTTCGCCAACTGCCAAGCCCCCAATTGCGTAACCATCAAATCCAATTTTAATTAATTGTTGTGATGAAATTTGTCGTAAATCTTTAAAAGTTGAACCTTGAACAATGCCAAAAATTCCGTAACCAGCTCTTTTTTCAAAAGCTTGTTTGGAGCGAATAGCCCAGTTAATAGACCTTTCCATGGCTGATTTTGCTTGTTCGTAAGAAGCGGGGAAGGCAACGCATTCATCAAAAATCATTGTTATGTCGCTGTCTAGTTTTCTTTGAATCTCAATCGATTTTTCGGGAGTCAAAAAATATTTTGCGCCATCAATATGAGATGAAAATTCGGCGCCCTCATCTGAAATTTTGCGAATTTTAGATAATGACATCACTTGAAAACCTCCTGAATCTGTAAGAATTGGTTTGTTCCAGCCCATAAAATTGTGCAAACCTCCCATTTTTTCAATTAAATCAGCGCTCGGCCTTAACATTAAGTGATAAACATTGCCAAGAATTATTTCGGCCCCAGATTTTTCAACGTCACTTGTTTTAAGGGCCTTAACAGTTCCGGCAGTTCCAACTGGCATAAAAGCTGGGGTTTGAATTGTGCCTCGTTTGCAAATTATTTGCCCCCTTCTTGCTTTATTATCTTGAGCTTTTAAATTAAATTTAAAGTCTGTCATTTTAAAAAATCATATGAAAAAATTCATTCCATTAACAATCCTAGCGATTTTGATTTTGCTAATTTCATTGGCTATTAAAAATATTAGCAAAACTCAAGGCGATAATGCAACAATTTCCGAAGAAACTTCTGTGAATGATGATGCTGAAACCTCGCCAAGCAATGATGAAGAGGGTTTTGTAAATTTTGTTGAAACCTCCATCGATTTACCCGATTTTGCAATTCCAGATTTATTTGAACAAGAAAAAAAATTTACCAAAAAAGATTTGCTAGGAAAGTACACCATCATAAACTTCTTCGCTTCGTGGTGCTCAACCTGTATAGCTGAACACGATATATTACTTAGAATGCAAACTGAAGCTATTGCAGATCTTTATGGTATTGCATGGCGCGATATTAACAATAACACCCAAAAATTTTTGCAAAAAAATGGTAATCCATTTTCCAGGGTTGGCGCTGATAATAAGGGCTTTTTCTCAAAAATTACTAATATCGAAGCCGTCCCAGAAACTTGGCTTATTAATCCTCAAGGTAAAGTCGTTTTGCGTTTAAAAGGCAATTTACAAGAATTCTCGATAGATGAAATCAAAAGCTATATTCGTTTGCATTAATTTTTTATCTGCTCTCGTAGCTCAGGGGATAGAGCAGTGGTTTCCTAAACCGCGAGCGCATGTTCGAGTCATGCCGAGAGCACCAAATAATTTTATATAAAATTTTTAATAATTCTCACCAATTGCAACTATTAGTTATTGATTGCCACTATATATTAATTAGGGTTCATTAAAGAAGTTTTTAATAACAAAATTATTCTCACAAAATTTTAGCTTTGGTTCTATTTTTTGAGCTGAGTTGTATGATTTAATTTTCTATAATTTTTGTCCTATTTTTTTTCCGATTTTCCCCTCATTTTTTCCCCATTTTTTTTTATTAAAAAATAAGTTATTAAAATTGAAATTTTTTGTTTACATTTAAAATAAAATTTCTAATTTCGCGCCCCTTCCTTTTATTTTTTTAACAGAAATTGTCTAATTTTTGTTTTTTATTAATTCGATTTTCACAAAAAGAAATGGAACCAGAACAAGAGTACGACCGAAGATCTTCTTCAAATGTTTATTATTTGCGCAAAACTGATAAAAAAAACCTTGATTTGCCAATTAAAAATAAAACAGATTTTAATAATTTTTCTGAAGAAGATAAGGCAAAAAAAGGTCTTGTTCTAGTCGAAGAATTCATCAAGCAAAATCTACCTTCTATTCCCGTATATTGTATTAGGCCAAAAATTCTCAAAAAAGCGGTAGGTTTTTTTGTAAAAAACTTTAGATGTAATAAATATCAAACAGATATTTTATATTCCGTTAAAAGCAATCCCGATAAGTCGGTTTTAAAACACCTTTTTGATTCTGGTATTAAGCATTTTGATGTGGCATCTTTGTCAGAAATTAAGCTTATTAATGAACTTTTTGGCGATAAAGTAAAAATGTACTTTATGCACCCGATTAAAGCCCCCGAAGCAATAAAGGAAGCATATTTTAATTATAACATAAAAGACTTTTCCCTTGATAGTTTTGATGAGTTAGAAAAAATTTTACTCATTACCAAAAATGCTAAAGACTTAGGTCTTCACATTCGACTCTCAATTCCCAACTCACACTCAGCCATCGACTTATCGGGTAAGTTTGGAATTCTGCCCTCGGAATCCGCACCCTTGCTCAGAAAAACTCGTTCCCACTCTTCAAGGCTTGGCGTATGTTTTCACGTCGGATCTCAATGCATGGATCCGGTTGAATATCGTAATGCTATAATGATTGCTAAAGAAACGATCGAGAATGCTGGTGTTAAGCTTGATATTATCGATGTTGGGGGCGGTTTTCCTTCAACTTACCCAGCTATGACCCCGCCTAATTTACAAAGTTATTTTGATGAGATTTTTGAATCCATAAATCAACTAAATCTTGCTAAGGGCGCAAGAATTTGGTGTGAGCCCGGTAGAGCCTTGGTGGCAGAATCTGGTTCCTTGGTTGTTAGAGTCGAAGGTCGAAAAAATCATATGCTTTACATCAATGATGGGACTTATGGCGGACTTTTTGATGCTGGATATCCGGGCTTTATCTATCACACAAAAGCTATCAGGGCTAAAAAAGGTTCATCATTATCTTCCAATAAAATTGCTTTCGGTTTTTATGGACCAACTTGCGATTCTCTTGATACCATGAAAGGTCCATTTTATTTGCCAGATGATATTGGAGTCGGCGATTATATCGAAATTGCTCAATTAGGAGCCTACTCCAGAAGCATCAGAACAGAGTTCAATGGATTTAATCAAAATCTACAAATTGAGGTTTGTGACGAGCCAATCGAATCAATGTATAATGTGCAAAAAAATCAGCAAAACTTTAATAAATCTCAAACTAAATAAACCAATGACTTCTAAAAAAATTTCTAAAAAAGATTTGCTTAAGAGGCAAATTAAGCATATCGACATAACCTCTTTTGATGCTCGACCAATAATTAAGCAAATGGATGATATGTCTTTTACGTCAAGAGATTTGGCGCGTGCGACTGAAATTTTTAACATGATGTTGGCAGATAAATCTTGTTCAATAGTTTTAACTCTTGCAGGATCAACCTCTGCTGGCGGTTGCATGAAGCTTTATGCTGATATGATTAAATATAATATGATCGATGCAATTGTTGCGACTGGCGCATCGATTGTTGATATGGATTTTTTTGAGGCTCTGGGTTTCAAGCATTATCAAGGCACTCCTTTTATCGATGACAAATTCTTGCGCGATAATTATATCGATAGAATTTACGATACTTATATTGACGAAGCGGATCTTCAAAAATGCGATCACACAATTTTTGAAATTGCAAATTCCCTTAAAGCCAAACCATATTCATCAAGAGAATTTATCGCAGAAATGGGCAAATACTTGACAAAAAATTCCAAGAAAAAAGAATCGCTAATTCAATTGGCATATGAAAATAATGTGCCAATTTTTTGCCCCGCTTTTACCGATTCTTCGGCTGGGTTTGGCTTGGTTCTCCATCAAGTAAAAAATCCAAAATCACATTTAACAATTGATTCAATTAGAGATTTTAGAGAGCTTACCGATATAAAAATCAAAGCTGGTACAACTGGTCTCTTGATGATTGGAGGTGGAGTTCCTAAAAACTTTGTTCAAGATACTGTTGTATGTGCTGAAATTCTTGGCAAAGAAGTTGATATGCACAAATATGCAATTCAAATTACAGTTGCCGATCAGAGAGATGGAGCTTGCTCATCTTCAACTCTTAAAGAAGCCTGTTCATGGGGCAAAGTTGACACTGCATATGAGCAAATGGTTTATGCTGAAGCAACTTCCGTTATGCCTTTATTAGCCTCTTGCGCTTATCACGAAGGCCTATGGAAAAAAAGAAAAAGAAGAAATTTCAGCCAATTATTTGTCTAGAATAATAAAATAAATTTTTCATAATCACCGAATAATTAATTCTCCCAATCAAAGCTGTTTTTCAGTTATGTTCGAGCAAAGATCTCTAGCCAAATCAGTCTTGCCATATTTATTTGCGATTATTCTTACTATTATGAATTTGACCAACATAAATATTGCTGGCTTTAATGATGTCATGCCCATGATGGATTTGATGGCGGTGTTTTATTTTGCGGTTTTTAAAAATATCTTCGGACTATTTTTTATTTTTTTGCTTGGGATTTGGAATGATGCTTTAAATGGCAACCCGCTTGGCCTTACATCGTTATGTTATATTGTTTTAATCAAGTTTTTTGCGATCCTCAATTTTAGGCTTTTAAACAAAGAAAGTTTCCGACAAATTTGGCAACAGTTTATATATTTTTCGATAATGTTTTTATTGGGAAAATGGTTTTTATTGTTTGTAATTAATGGCCAATCCGGCTCAATTTGGAATCTAGTTGTTCAACTAATTGTATCCGCGGTTTTTTATGTTCCAGCCCACAGTCTTTTTGATTATTTAAATCGCAAATTATTAGGAGAATAAAAATGCTCCGTGATATTAGAAAAAATAAGATTTTTAATAGAAGAGCCATGATTCTAGGGATTGGACAAACTGCTCTTTCGGGGATTTTGGTTTTTCGCTTGGGATATCTACAAATATGGCGACATGATGACTACAAAAGCCAATCCGATAGCAATCGCATCAAACCCGTTATAAATCCAGCTGGTCGAGG
>VGDJ01000098.1 GCA_016869775.1 Alphaproteobacteria bacterium | reverse complement strand
AAAAAGAGGTTGTCGAAGTAATTTTTTGCAATCTCTGCAGATGATGGGGCCTCACCAAGACGAACTGCTTTATAAATATCAAAAAGGGCGTCTTTTTGGGTTGTATTTTTATCAACTAATAAAGTGTTGTAAACATATGGACCAATGTCAGATTTGCTTGGATTTACTATAGCAACTTTTTTGAAATTTAACTTTTCAAGAATTTGTAAACTTTCTGCAGTAACAATGGAACCCGCCTCAAGCAACAATTCACCAGTTTCATTCTCTATTAAATCTTGGGCATAAACAAAGCCCAATAAGGCTTCATCTGTTAATAAGTAATTTTCAAATTTATCTTCTAAAAGTTTGTCAATTAACTTTCGATTTATTTTAGTGCCTTCCTTGACAAAAAGTTCACCAGATTTAGCACAAATTAAATCATGAGGAATTTTTTTACTGTTAAATAAATTCTGATCAAATTTTAATGACCAGCCTTTTTTATCAATAGAGGCTTCGAAAGAGCCGTAAAAATTTTGAATAATGTTTTCCGATGATAACCCTATGGCTCTGAGTAGCGTAGTGGCGGGAATTTTTCTTTTCTTATCGATTCTGAAGTGAAGTATATCTTTACTATCGTATTCAAAATCTAGCCAAGATCCAATGTGAGGAATTATTTTTGCAGTGTAGGATTTGGAACCGGAAATTTTGGCATTCTCGCTATCAAAAAATACACCTGGAGCCCTTCTCATTTGAGAAACAATAACTCTCTCAGCGCCATTAAAAATAAAGCTACCACTATCGGTCATTAGAGGAATTTCACAAAGATAAACCTCCTGTTCTTTTATTGAACGAATTTCTTTAATATCACTACCATCTTCTTGATGCCATAAAATAAGTCTGAGGTGAGCACTTAGAGCAGACGAATATGTTTTGCCAGCCGAAAGACACTCGCTTGATTCATATCTTGGCTCTTTAAGATTATAGCTTATGAATTCAACAGAAACCTTGCCAGCAGAATCAGTAATTGGGAAGAATGAATTAAAAACCGACTGGATACCAATATTTTTTCTCTGATTAGGCTCTATATCAGATTGAAGAAATTTTTCATATGATTCCTTTTGAAGAGAAATTAAATGCGGAATAGACTCTTTTTCATTGCTGTTGCTAAAACTTTTTCTTAGAAGGGACTGATCGAAATTTCTTGATTGAACCATAACAGATTTTATTCGGAGTTTCTAATATTAATTGGAACTTGTAGAAGTAATTTTGATTAATTTTCAAATTTTCAAAAGACAAACTAAGCCAGTCTAAAGCGATTGGCTTAGTACAAATTTTTGAAATTTATTTGAGCTCAACCTTCGCTCCAGCAGCTTCAAGCTTTTTCTTAATTTCTTCAGCTTCAGCTTTTGCTACATCAGATTTCAGAGTTTTTGGAGCACCTTCAACTAAATCCTTAGCCTCCTTCAAACCAAGACCAGTAATTGCTCTAACCTCTTTTATTACATTTATTTTATTATCTCCAGAAGCTTTTAATACAACTTCGAACTTATCCTTTACTTCAGCAACTGGTGCAGAAGCTCCGGTTGGAGCGGCTACTGCAAAGGAGGCAGCGGATACACCCCACTTTTCTTCAAGCTTCTTACTTAAATCTGCTAATTCTAAAACCGTAAGGGTTGATAATGTTTCTGCAATTTGATCGAGATTTACTGACATATTTTTAGTATTTTAAAAGTTAATAAATTTATATTTACTGAGTTTTCAAAGTTGCCAAACCTTCTTTTGGCGCATTGATAACTCTGACAAATTTGGATTGAGCACCTTTGATTATTCCAATAAACGAGGCGCGAACCTCATCAAGAGATCCAAGTTTTGCTATTTCTTTAATAGTTGATTCAGACATCAATGAGTTATTGAAAAATCCAGCTATAATTTTAACCACTTGAACCTGTTTTGTGGTTTCAGATATAATTTTTGCTAAAATAACAGGATCTTGTGAATAAAGTATAGCCGATGGACCAACTAAGAAACTGTTTAATGGCTCTAATTGAGTTCCTTTTATTGCTACTTTTATTAATGTATTTTTTGAAATTTTCATATTACATCCCTTCGCTTTCAAAGCAACTCTTAGGTCGTATAATTGTTTATCAGTCATTCCCCTATAGTGAATCACAGCAACAAATGCACTTCCCATAAGGTTACTTTTTAATGACGAAACTAAATTTGATTTTTGATTCCTATTCATTATAAAAAAATTTAATTAAATCGATTCAACAGAAACTTCGATTGAAGGGCCCATTGTTGAGTTTAGATAAAATGCTTTAATGTATTTTCCTTTAGCATTTTCTGGCTTCGCATCTTTTATTGCTTTAATAACCGCCCGAACATTCTCCAATAAATGTTCTGTTTCAAAGTTCACTTTTCCAATAAGGCAATGAACCGTTCCTCCTTTATCATTTTTAAAGTCTGCCTTACCTTTTATAGCATCCGATAAAGCTTTTTTAATGTCATTAGTCACAGTTCCGTTTTTTGGACTTGGCATCAAGCCTCTTGGACCAAGTTTTTTTGCTACTTTGCTTATTTTTTGCATCACATCTGGAGTCGCAATACAGCAATCAAAATCCAAAAATCCTCCATCGATTTTTAGAATCAAGTCATCGAGCCCAGACATAAGTGCACCAGAATCATTAGCAATTTTTTGCAACTCTTCGTTTCCCGTAAAAACGATTACTTTGATTTTTTTGCCAGATCCGTTTGGTAGCAAAATAGAGCCTTTAACAGATTGATCTGACTGCTTTGCATCAATTCCAAGATTTACCGCTAAATCTATTGATTCAATAAATTTTCTCTTTTTTAATGCCGAGAGTTCTTTTATTTTTTTAATTGCATCTTCAAGACTGTTTGCACTGAGTTTGTCATGAGTTTGCTTTTTGTTTTTATTATTTACCATTTTTAAAATTATTCAATTACTTCTAGACCCATTGAGATAGCTGAACCTGCAACCATAGATGCGCAGGCTTCGATGCTAGTTGCATTCATATCAACCATTTTCTTTTTAGCTATATTTATGATTTGTTGTTTGGTAATTTTTCCCACAGAATCCTTTCCTGGGTTTGAAGATCCTTTAGCCAGTTTAAGTTCTTTTTGAATTAAATATGGTACAGGCGGGTTCTTTGTAGAAAATATAAAACTTTTATCTTTAAAAGCGGTTATTGTAACTGGAATTGGAGTGCCTTGCTCAAAATCTAACTTTAGTGCGTTAAATTGTTTACAAAACTCCATTATATTCAAACCTTTTTGACCAAGCGCTGGTCCAATTGGAGGCGCTGGATTGGCTTTACCAAGTGGCACTTGAAGTTTTATTGTACCAAGGATTTCTTTATTTTTAGACATATTTTTTAGTTTGTGTGGTTTAGACAAAATCAATTAAACTGGTAAGAAACCCAAATAACAAACTTTGTTTTACGAATAAATTCTGCCACGATTTTTTAAAGGATTGTGCATTTTAATTTTCGAAATAATTATATGCAACAAATAATTTCATTTTAAAGTATTTTTTATAAAACTCCTTATGAAATTTTTTCAACTTGATTAATATTCAATTCTACTGATGTAGCTCTTCCAAAAATTAGGACTGATATTTTTAATTTTTGTTTCTCTGAATCAAAATCTTCGACAACCCCACTAAATGACTCAAAAGGACCTTCATTAATATTAACAGTTTCTCCAATTTCAAAATATATATTTTTGCTATCCGATTCTTGTTCAGAAGTAAGTTTAAGTATCTCTAACATCTTGCTGTCAGCAACCGGCTGAGGATTGTTTTTCCCCCCCAAAAAACCCATGACTTTTGGAATTGAGTTTATTATTCCATATGTTTCACTTGTTAGATTAGCATATATAAAAACATATCCCGGGAAAAGTTTCTGCATCTCTTGAACTTTTAGGCCCTTTTTAATTTTGATTGATGGTTTAGTTGGAATAATCACTTCGGAAATATTTTTTCCCACCAAGCCTCTAATAATGGTATTTTTTATCTCAGAAGCAATTTTATTTTCTTGTCCAGCCATTACATTAAGAATGTACCATTTAAAATTATTGTTATTTTGTTCCATATTATAAGCCAAATATTAGACGAATTATTTTTGAAATTAAAAAGTCTGCTAACAAAATTGTTAAAGCAAAAATTATTATTGTTATCAAAATGGTAATGGTAGTAACATAAGTCTCTTTCCATTGAGGAAAGTTAAGTTTTTTTGACTCTTCTACCACATCTTTAAAAAAATTTATCACGAATTAATTAAATTTAAATTTAAGAAGATGGCAGGAGCGAGAGGAATCGAACCCCCAACCAACGGTTTTGGAGACCGCTACTCTACCAGTTGAGCTACGCTCCTAAAAAATTATTTCGGTTATTTTTTATCTTTTAACTTAATTTCAGATTTTGCCTCATAATCTTTGTCTCTATCATACGAAGATTTTTGGTCAGTATATGACGAATACTTAACCTTGTAGCAAATTGGGTTTGCTAATGGACTATTATCTTCGGTATTGGATTTACAATAATAAAACCCTCGATCCAAAAATGGATTTAAAAAAGAAAGGGGATTTGGTAAAACAACGAAATCTCCACTTCTAATGCCATTGAACCATCCGTCTTTTTTATCCGAAACAGATGTATCATATATTGAGGTACACGAGGCCATAAAAAAAACTAAAAAACAATTGAAAATTTTTTCATTCCTAAAAACTTTGTGCTCCAATATAAAATAAAGTAGCCTGTTAATTATTTTACTTCAACACTTTACTCACTACACCCGCACCAACAGTTCTGCCACCTTCACGGATAGCGAAGCGAAGACCTTCTTCCATAGCGATTGGGCAGATGAGTTGAACAGTTAGTCTAACATTATCTCC
>VGDJ01000097.1 GCA_016869775.1 Alphaproteobacteria bacterium | reverse complement strand
AATCTTATAAACCAATCAGTCGATGATAGACTCAAAAATCTCAAATTATCTCAAAGAATGGTTCGATGTGGCTTGATTTTGGCTGACATAGCTAATAAAAATAACATCACAGTATCTGAAGAAGAAATTGAAAACGAAATTGAAAATTTAACCCAAATGCATCCAGATCAGGCTGACCAAATTCTTCAAACATATAATGACAGCAAATCATCGCAGCAACTTCAGGGGGCAATTCTTGAAGAAAAAACTGTCAATTTTATTCTAGACCAAATCAATGTTATTGATATTGCTGTTACACCTAAGCAAGTTGATAGATTGTGGTTTGATATTTCTAATAACAATTAACAAAATCATGAACGACTTACTTGATGCACTTAAACTAGTTACATTCCCAATTCACAAAGAAGGATATAAATTCATTTTTATATTTGCTATTGCAACAGCAATATTAGCTCTGTTGAGTAACTTTCTTGGACTAATTGGTATCGTAGCAACTTTATGGTGCATATTCTTTTTTAGAGATCCAGAGCGAATCGTTCCACTTGAAGATAACGCCATCATCAGCCCAGCTGATGGCGTTATTACTCGTGTTGAGTATGGCGCAGAAGCCCCGCAGGAATTAGGCTATGGCAAACAAAAATTTAATAAAATAAGTATTTTTTTAAATGTCTTTAATGTTCACGTTAACAGAGTACCAGTTTCTGGTAAGATTGAAAAAGTAATTTATCAACCCGGAAAATTTTTGAGTGCCAACGCAGAAGAAGCGAGTGTTGAGAATGAAAGAAACTCAGTTGTTGTCAAAACAGCCAATGGAACTGAAATTATTTTCGTTCAGGTTGCTGGTTTAGTTGCAAGAAGAATAGTCTCAGATCTTAAAGTTGGTCAAGATGTTATTGCTGGTCAAAGATATGGGATAATTCGCTTTGGAAGTAGAGCTGATTTATATTTTCCTGAAAATATTGAAATTAAATCTCTGTTAGGTCAAACTATGGTTGGTGGCGAGACAATAATTGCCAAAATTAACTAATCAAAAAAATCAAAATGCGTTCTATCAATATTGCAAAACTCGCTTCTAAGCGTGAAGAAGCCAGAATCGGTGGTGGTCAAAAAAGGATCGAAGTACAACACTCCAAAGGAAAACTTACCGCCCGAGAAAGAATCGAGGTTTTGCTTGATCCAGATTCTTTTGATGAATATGGACTTTATGTTGAACACCGTTGCACTGACTTTGGCATGGATGACAAAAAACATCCTGGAGATGGAGTAGTTACCGGCCAAGGAACGATTAATGGCAGATTAGTATTTGTATTTAGTCAGGATTTTACCGTTATGGGAGGCTCTCTTGGTGAAGCGCATGCAAAAAAAATATGCCAAATACTTGATAAAGCTGTTGAAGTTGGCGCTCCAGTTATAGGAATTAACGATTCGGGGGGAGCAAGAATTCAAGAGGGAGTTGATTCGCTTGGTGGATATGGTGAAATTTTTCAACGTAACATTGATGCAAGTGGCGTGATTCCACAAATTTCTCTAATTATGGGACCATGCGCTGGAGGTGCAGTATACTCTCCAGCTCTTACCGACTTTACAATTATGGTAGAAAATTCTTCTTACATGTTCGTAACTGGTCCAGATGTTGTAAAAACAGTTACTCACGAAACAGTTTCGCAAGAAGATTTAGGTGGAGCATCGGTTCACAGTTCAAAAAGTGGAGTTGCTCATTTAACTTTCAAAAGTGACATTGAGGCTCTCCTTCAGGCTCGTCGCTTAATTAACTTTCTCCCACTCTCTAATAAATCCGAATTACCTCAAATTCCGGTAGATGATAATTTCGACAGAGTAGATGTTTCTCTTAATACTCTTATTCCAGAAAATCCTAATCAACCATATGATATGCTTGAATTAGTTGAGAAAATCCTCGATGAAGGCGATTTTTATGAAATTCAGTCAAATTATGCCAAAAACATTATAATCGGTTTTGGAAGAATGGAAGGTCAAACTGTTGGAGTTGTCGCTAATCAACCCATGCAATTGGCAGGTTGTCTCGATATTAAAGCCAGTGAAAAAGCTGGTCGCTTTATTCGATTTTGCGATGCATTCAACATTCCAATTTTAACTTTTGTTGATGTACCAGGATTTTTACCCGGAACAGACCAAGAACATAATGGTATTATCAAACATGGGGCAAAACTATTATACGCATTCGGAGAAGCAACTGTCCCCAAAATTACAGTAATTACTCGTAAAGCCTATGGTGGAGCATACATTGTTATGAATTCAAAACATTTGTGTGGAGACGTTAATTTTGCATGGGCCAATGCCGAGATTGCAGTTATGGGACCTGAAGGTGCAGTTGAAATCATATTTCGCGAAGAAGCCAAAGATCCAAATCAAAAATCAATCAAAGTTGCTGAATATCGTGAAAAATTCGCCTCACCTTTTGTCGCCGCTTCACGAGGATTTGTTGATGAAGTAATTAGACCTCAAAATACTCGTAAAAGAATTTGCATGTCTTTACAAATTCTCAAAAATAAAAAGGTTCAAAAGCCTTGGAAGAAGCATGATAACTTGCCGTTATAAATTTATAATAATAACGGCCCTATGTTTTTTGATAGTTAATTCATTTAAAATTCAAAATTCACAAGCCAAAGACTTGCGCCCCCTTAGTTCTGAAAGACCTAGCAAAACAGATAGCGCCTTAACTATAAATCGCTTTCACTCACAAATTGAGACTTCTTTTTATAGCAAAACTTTTGATACAAATTCTAAAAATAATACCAAATCAAATATTGAATCATATTCTGAGTACTTAACTATCCGCTTTGGAATAAGCGATAGTTCTGAAATTCAATATATTTTCGATGGAGTTTCATTTTATAAAAAAACTCAAAACCAAAATATTTATTATAATCAAACTGGTAGTAGCGGAGAAAAATTTATTAGACTTAAACACAATATTTTAGGAAATGATGAAGGTAAAATTGGCCTTGCAGTTACTCCATTTTTTAAAATTGATAACGCTCAAGATCGCCTTTTGCGCAACGATCTACGCGGTGGAATTGTTGCGCCTTTTCATTATAAATTAAGTGACGAAATTACTATTGGTGGTATGTATCAAATTAATTATTACAAAACCTCAAATAGCCTAAAAAAAAATCAATATGTAGGATTTGTTAATTCCTATTATATTTCAAAATCATTTAATGAAAGGCTTAGCTCTTATATTGAATTTTACTCTCTAAAAACCTTTAGTCACAATAAATTCCTAAGAAATTACCTTGATTTTGGGACAAATTATTTAGTTTCTAAAAATATTAAACTTGATTTTGGCATTAATTTTGGATTATCAGAATCGGCTAATGATTTAAATTATTTATCAGGAATAACTTGGCGTTTTTAAATACAGACCTCCATAATCAACTATAATGTTCTTATGAATCTCTGCAATAATCTGACAATAATCATCATCACCTATAACAGTTCATCGATGATTAAGAGTTGCCTAGATAGCGTCGACTTAAAATTATTTAAAACAATTATTGTTGATAATGCGAGCTCAGATGATACTTGCGAAATTGTCGTAAAGTACTTTCCCCATCTACAAATTATAAAAAATCCAAAAAATATTGGTTTTGGCAGAGCGAGCAATATTGGGCTAAAAAATTGCAATTCGGATTTTGCCCTCCTTTTGAATGTAGACGCAAGAATTGAATCACGCGATATCATTCAAACCTTAAAAATAATGACAGACAATCCCAACATAGCTTTGGCTGGAAATTTGGTTTACAATTGTAAATTTCAAAATGGCGAAATTAAAAATATTGAACCTTGCCCAAAAAACATAGACCAGCTTCATAGCAAAATCGGTTATGATGAAAAATTTTATCTCGATAGATTTATAACTGGTGCCGGCATGTTTATGAATATGAAAATAATGCGCAAGTTAGGCTTTTTCGATGAAGGTTTTTTCTTATATTGTGAAGATAACGAAATATGCAAAAGAGTAAAAAATCATAAATTTAATACCGCCATCATCAAAAATACCAAGCTAATTCATATCGGCGGAACCTCTTCAAACATATCAGGAGAAGAGGTAAAAAAAATTTACTGGCATAAATTTGGCTGGTCGAAATTATATTACACACAAAAAGTTCATAACAAATTTTTTGCCCAACTAAAAGCTATCAGAATGATTGCTCATTTCTTAATGAAAATAAGCAAACAATATTTAAAAAATCGCCAAATTTTGTTAAATGATTATCAGGGCTATAGAGGCTGTATCGATTATTTGAAGGGCTACGGGGCCTTTGATGAAAATGATACTGCTCGCGGATAATTAAATAACAACTTAGGATTTGAATTCAAAAAATTGCCCACAAATAAAAATTATTGGAAAATCGCTGAGCAAGTTTTTTGAATTATTGAATTTGTTAAAATTCGTGACTCCTCAGGAATTCTTATATTTGTTGCATCAATAATTAGTAATTTTTTTTCAACTAAAAAATTAAGTTTTTTTAAATCTAAAATTTCATCAAACTTTTGATTAAAATATTTTAAAAAACTAGATTGAGACAAGCCATTCTCTAGCCTTAATCCCATCATAATAATTTCTTCAATCATTTCGATTCTAGAAATTTTAGAAATTTTTTGAATTGCCGATCCAAAATTTAAATTGCTATTAAGCCACTGCGATGGTTCGGATAAAATCTGAATTGCATAACGATTTAAATCAGCAAAACTCACACGAGAGTGAGCCCCAGCTCCTATTCCAATATAATCGTCACTCTGCCAATACGATAAATTATGGCGTGAGGCAAAATTTTTATGAGCATAATTGGAAATTTCGTAATGCTCAAAATTATTATTCTTCATGATTTGATTGGTCATATTATATAAATCAC
>VGDJ01000096.1 GCA_016869775.1 Alphaproteobacteria bacterium | reverse complement strand
CTACCTTGGCTTTTTCCTTTGGTTGCATCACTTCTCATTCTTTCAACGAATGATTTTTCTTGCTCTGTAGATTTTTTTTGCAGACCTAATTTTTCAACAAAGCTTTCTTTTTTTTCCGAAAGATCTTCAGTAACCGAATTAACAATTTTACCAATATTTTCTTTCAAATGCTCAGTGTCGTGACTCGCAACAATTTCTCTAATTTTTGTATAATCAGAAACTAGTCGATCTAGCTTTGGATTAGTTTCTAACAATTCCTGAGCAAGTTGATTAAATTTTTCTCCTCCTGGTTTTGGCCTTCCGTTTTGATGAAATATTGGAAAGAATCCACTGTCGACAATTGCGCTATCAAGCTCTTTTGCTTTTTCTGAGCCATATAATTTTTCAAAAACTTTCCTTGAAACATGATGAGTTAAATTCTCCAGCACTTGCAATTCAGCCTCAACTTCTTTTGTGTTTGGATTAAATTTTAGATTTGAACGAAACACAGTGTCATCGCCCTTATGACCTAAAGTTCCATCTGGATTTTGTTCAATTGCAAAATGATATCCCCTCCCATCTCTTTGCGCTATTGCTTCTTTTACTTGCCTACTTTCAAACATCTCACCGCCCATAAATAAATGAGCAAATCTTTCTAAATCGGCAATTGTTGATTTCATGCCGCCAGCAGCTCTGGTATTGCTTAGTTTGTTAAAATTAATTTCGCCACGATCACCTTCTTGAGCAAATCCAGTTGCAACATCAACCTGTTGTCCGTGAAGAGTTTTTGAATCATACAATGATTGATGATCACTTTGGGTTGTTGTTGAGTTCAAACCATATGGCTCAAGCAATGTTTCCTTAACAACTCTGTCAAAATCTTTTCCTGCGATGGTTTCAATAATCATGCCAGCCAAATCGTAGCCCAAATTGCCATAATGCATTTCGCCATATTTATCACAAATTTCATCGCTACCAGATATTCCAACATCTTTCTTAGTTCTTTTTTTGCTCGATTTAACAATATCACTTAAAGACAAAGGTGATCCATCACCCGCCAAAATTAATTCTGCCATTTTGCCGTTATCTCTGGCGCCAAGGCCGTGGGTATGATTTACCAAATCAGCTAAAGTGATACGATCAAAATAATTGTAGGTTTCTATCTGATTAAAAAATTCTGAACAGTCGGGATACTTTTCTTTTAAGAGTGGCATAAATTTTCGGAGCTTTACATTCATTCCAACATCATCGCCATCAACAAACCAATTTTCTCTTTCAGCTTCTGGAGTGGATAATTCCTTATCCCATAGTTTCAATAAAGTGGCAACAGTGTGTTGTTTTCCAACGCTACCAATTCCTGAGATTGTTTGTTCGGTCATAGGAGATTGCGCATAAACCGAGCTTAATCCTTCAGAAATTACGCCAGAACTATCTTTATGAACTTCTCCAACTTTTCTAAAACCATTATCCGCCAAAATTGTAAAAGACTCGAGTTTTGATTTCATATCTGAATGATTTTATTTTTTATTAATGAGTGATTAATAGAGTTTAAAACTCTAGCCAAAAAACTTACACTCTTTTAAAAAAATATTCAAATAATTAAATGAGGTCACAGAGATCAAAAAGTTCGCAAAATTGTAAAAAATCCGCTTGCCTAAGCGTTTGAAATTTTCGAACCAAATCTCGCGGAGCCAGTATTTACCCAAGGAGTAATTTTTCGCGGTGACCACTTGTTAAAAAATCTTCTCCGTATCTCCATACAAGTGGTTACGAGCAAAGCCAGTATTTACAAGGCTTTGAGGCGCATTAGATTTTAAAAATTTTTCAAATGACAACCAGGTGGGGTGCGAAATTATGCTTTCTGTGGCGTCTTGTCTCTGAGAAGATTTGATTTTGCCATCTCCGTGACAACATCAAAAATGTTTTTTGGCAAAAGATCTTCCCGATCCAGACTTGAGATATTTTTCAAAATTTATGGCTTTTTCTTCAGTGTTGAAGGCGCAGTAAAAATCTAAATTCCATGGTTTGAATTTATTGGTATGAGGTGATTTTCCTGAATTGTGATCGATTAATCTTTGTTTGAGATTGGCTGTGAAGCCAATGTAGATTTGGGAAGGATGGGGTATGGATTTCAGGATGTAGGTGTAGTGCATTTTCTTAGGGTGATAAGAATTAGTATGAGTTTGTTGGTAAGGCCCGCCGTCGCTTTTGATGAGCAATGGCTCCGAGTTTAAGACTCATGAGCTATGGCGGGCAGCCTTCGCTCTAACGATCTTGCGTCTAACAGTCCAGCCGCTGGCCGGCCTGCCAGCCGAAGCTCGTAAGAGCGAAGGCTGGTGGAGCTAACGAGATTCGAACTCGTGACCTTTTGCATGCCATGCAAACGCGCTACCAACTGCGCTATAGCCCCATACTATAAAGTCATATGTCATCAAATCTAAACTCTATTTTGAATAAATATAAATCGCTAACAGAATTTATAAATATTTTATTTTTGATAGAGCGCTAAGATGCCTGGCAATTCTTTACCCTCTAACCACTCTAGAAATGCACCCCCAGCAGTAGAAATGTAAGTAAATTTTTTTGCCAAATCGCACCCATTTAATGCAGATACCACATCTCCGCCACCAGCTATTGATAATAATTTTTTTTGATCGGTTAAGTCAGCAATTATTTTAGCGATGGATTCGGTTCCTCGATTAAAAGGCTTAATTTCAAATGCACCAAGTGGTCCATTCCATACAACGGTTTTGAAATTTTGTAATTTTTCAAGTAATTTTTGAATAGAGTTTTCTCCAATATCAACAATTATTTCATCATCATTAACTGAAGATATTGATTTGATAGAGTAGGGGGAGTGAGCTTTAAATTCATTAACAACAACCACATCAATGGGTAAAATAATTTCGCAATTATTATTCTTTGCAATATCAATAATTTCTAAAGATGTGGTCTTTAAGTCTTTTTCATATAAAGATTTTCCAACATTGAATCCTAGCGCATAAAGAAAGGTATTTGCCATGCCCCCACCAACAACTATAGCTTGAGATTTGGTTGCCAGAGATTTTAATAAATCAATTTTAGTGGAAACTTTTGCACCTCCTACGATTGCCATCATGGGCTTTTTGGCGCTTTCTAATAAATTAGTTAGGTTATCTAATTCATACTCCATTTGAAATCCAGCACATGATTTTAAAATTGCCGGAATACCAGTTATAGAAGCATGCGAACGGTGAGAACACGAAAAAGCATCATTAACATAAAGATTAGCTAACGAGGCTAAAAAAGCTGAAAATTCATGATCATTTTCGGTCTCTTCTTTATAAAATCGCAAATTTTCAAGCATAATAATTTCACCATATTTAGTATTTGAAACCGCTTCTTGAACCTTATTGCCTATGCAATCATCAATAAATAATACTTTAATTGGCGACAACAACTCCTGTAATCGCTTTAACACCAATTTAAGAGACATCTTGTTATCGAATTTTCCCTCTGGTCTACCAAAATGAGCAATTAAGATTGTTTTAGCATTGTTTTTAGCAAGGTAATTAAGGGTTGGTAAAACAGCCTTTATTCGCGTGTCATCTTCAATAATTCCATCAACAATTGGAACATTAATATCAACTCTTACAATAACATTTTTGTTGGCAACTGCACAATCTTTAAGGCGATTAAATTTAAGCATAATTTTTAATTATTAGATTTTTTTAGATTTTTTAATTATAAAAATTTTATTTTAAATAATTTTTTATAAAATTTTACTTGATTTAGCGATGCAAGATTTTTAAGATTTAAGATCATTTTAAAATTCTCCTTAATAATTTATACCTCAACATAATATGGGAACTAAAAATAACCCTAAAAATCGTGCCAAAAATATCGAAAAGAAAAAATTCAAAGGTAAAGAAGTTGAGCCTATCTACTACTATGGTGTTAGAGTTGGTCACGGAAAATACATGGCGGCAAAATATGCTAACACAACTCAATTAGTTATTGGTAGCGACAATAAGCCGATTCAGTGGGATCAACTAGATTTAAACTCATAACAAATATCACTTAAGAAAACTTATAATCGATGCCAGAAGTTATAATTAGTGGTAGTGTCGGAAGAATTGAAGGCAAATATCATCAAAATTCCAATCCAAAAGCACCAGTTGCATTAGTCCTTCACCCGCACCCTTTGTATGGCGGGACCATGAACAACAAAATTACATATAATCTTTACAAAGCTTTTGTAAATAATGGCTTCTCTGTTCTTCGTATTAATTTTAGAGGAGTTGGAAAATCGCAAGGCAAATATGACAATGGCGTCGGAGAGTTGGTTGATGTTACGGCAGTGTTGAACTGGCTCCATGATCAAAACATGGAAGCAACCGATTTTTGGATCGCAGGATTTTCATTTGGGGCTTGGATTGCCCTTCAGACAGTCATGAGAAGGCCAGAACTTGAAAATTATATATTAGTTGCACCGCCAGCAACAAAATATGATTTCAATTTTATAGTTCCATGTTCTTCATCTGGACTAATTGTTCAGGGCGAAAAAGATGAAATTACAAAGGAATCTGATTCGGCTAGACTATCTGAAAAACTTTCAGCAAGAGATGGTGCCGAGATTTCCTATCAAATAATCTCAAATGCAGATCATTTCTTTAAAGAACAAACCGAAGAGTTTAATGAAATTATTGATAATTATATAAAGCATCGATTAATGCTGGATTCTTCAAAAATCAGAAAAGTTAAAAGAGACAGAAGAAGAAGAAGAAAAAAGAAAAACATTGCCGAGGCCAAACCTGAAAGAAATCATAATCCCGTCAAATCTCTTAATATGTTTGAATTCTAAAACATATATTCACACCATAAATTCTGTAAAATTTTTCAGAACTTTTTTAAAGAAGATAGTTATTTATAAGGTATTGCCACAAA
>VGDJ01000095.1 GCA_016869775.1 Alphaproteobacteria bacterium | reverse complement strand
CTTGTTGATACTTGGCCACTTATTCAGATTGCCATAAATAAAACTATGAAACAGATGAATAAAGATCCGTGGTCACTAGAAAAAGTTCGTGATACAGTTCATAAATCAATGCGCGAATCATTCCCCGAAATATTTGGAAATGATTGGCAAAAAGCTGGGGAAATATACAAAAAATCTTATCACGATATTAATATCGATAATTTGAAATTACTTAGCAATGCTTATGAACTTATAAATTTTATTTATCATAAAAATATTCCGCAATTTTTAGTGAGCAATAAAGTCGGAGCAACTTTGCGAAAGGAAGTAAAAAAATTACAAATTAATCAATTATTTTTTTCTGTAGTTGGAGCTCAAGATGCAAATCGTGATAAACCCAATGTTGATCCAGTAAATTTTGCGCTAATGTCATCAGGAATTGATCCTAAAAAACATATAATTTGGTTTATTGGCGATACCATTGCAGATGTTGAATGCGCTCTTAATATTGGCGCTTATCCTATAGTTTATGGGTATCATAATGAAATATCTAAAACCATCGAAACTGAAAAACTTAAAAATGGCAATGTTGGTAACCAGCCCTTACCAGTTTATTTTGATCATCAAGATATAATTGAACAACTGAAAAAATATTAGTTAGTTCTAATTTTTATTCGAATCTTGATAAAACTTTACTGATGCATAAGGCAATAAGTCATGCTGTCATGCAATGCTCTAAATGAAGCATCTACAATGTTTTGTGAAACTCCAATAGTTGTCCATCTCTCATTTTTGTCATTGGAGGATTCGATTTGAACTCGCGTAATGGCTTGTGTGCCATCTGATGGAGTAAGAATCCTAACTTTATAATCGCAAAGTTTAATATTTTTTAATATTGGATATTTTCGAGATAAAGCCTTACGAAGGGCAATATCTAGAGCGTTTACTGGACCATTTCCTTCTGCCTCGGCTTTTAGAATTTTATTATTAACTTTGATTTCGATTGAAGCTTTTGCAAAAGTTATTACCAAACCTTTTTTATCGTAACTTCTATTATCAACTACACTAAAACTAACTAATTCAAAAAAATTAGGTACAATTGATAAGGTTTTTTTAGCAAGTATTTCAAAGCTGGCATCGGCAGAGTCGTAGGCATAACCTTTGGCCTCTTGTTCTTTAACTAAATTAACTAATTCAGAAATTTTATCGCCGTAAATTTCTTGATTATTAACTAAATTAATTTCCTTCAAACGATTGATGATATTGGATTTTCCGGCCTGATTTGAGACCATAATCATTCTTTTATTTCCCACTTTTTCGGGTTTAATATGTTCATAACTCTGAGAATTTTTAGCTACTGCCGAAACATGAAGCCCACCTTTATGAGCGAAAGCATACTTTCCGACATATGGGGCAAATTTGTTACTTTCTTTGTTTAAAATATCATCAAGAAAATGAGATACTTTAGTTAGGTTTGCTAGTTGAGTATCACTAATTCCAATATCATAACCCATTTTAAGAGCTAAAGTTGGAATAATTGAAATAAGATTTGCGTTTCCGCATCTTTCGCCAAGGCCGTTAATAGTTCCTTGAACTTGACGAACTCCAGCTTCGACAGCAGAAATAGAATTTGCAACAGCATTTTCGGTATCGTTGTGACAATGAATTCCAAGATTTTCTCCAGGAATGTATTTTATTACTTCAGAAATAATTGATTTTATTTCCGATGGAATTGTTCCGCCATTTGTATCGCATAAAATTATCCATCTAGCACCGGCATTGTATGCTGTTTTTACAACCTTTAGCGCAAAATTACGATTAGATTTAAAGCCATCAAAAAAATGTTCGGCATCAAACATGGCGATTTTTTTCTTTTTAATGATTTGTTTAATTGATTCCTCAATCATTGCTAAATTTTCTTGTTCTGAGATATGCAAGGCATGAGTTAAATGAAAATCCCAACTTTTTCCGACAATGCAAATAGATTGAACTGGTGAATTTATTAATGAATTAAGAGCATTATCATTGCCCGCTGACGTGTTTGATCTTCGAGTCATTCCAAATGCTACAAAACTTGATTTTTTGAGGGTAGGGAGGTTATTAAAAAATTCATCATCAATTGGATTTGCTCCTGGCCATCCACCTTCAATAAAATCAATACCTATATTTTCGAGCATTTTTGATATTTGAATTTTGTTTTGAACTGAAAAATTGACAGTACTGGTTTGAGCGCCATCTCGAAGTGTTGAATCGTAAAGATAAACTCTTGGCTTTTTTGTCATAAATTCAAAATAAAATCTAAGTGATTATTGATATAAAATTGATGTTTCGATTAAGGTATTCTAGGTGATTATTAAAAAAACTCAAGCTTACGGATTTTATAACTGGCTAATACAAAAAAATAGCAAGACCCAATATTGCAAAAATAATTGATGCTAACCAAAAGCTATTAACAACTTTTTGTTCACTCCAACCCTTTTTTTCAAAATGATGATGAAGAGGGGCCATAAGAAAAACTCGTTTTTTTTTCAATTTATAGCTTCCAACTTGAATAATTACCGAAAGAGCTTCACAAACAAAAACTAAAGATATTATAAAAAAGACAAATTCTTGTTTAACAATTATAGCGATAAGTCCAAGAACGGAACCTATTCCAAGACTTCCAACATCTCCCATAAAAATTTTAGCAGGTCGTAAATTAAATGTTAAAAAAGCTAAAATTGCACCAATTAATGAAATACAAAAAAATATCAATTCCCCAGAATAAAGTACCAACGGAACCCTAAATTTATTGGCTAAATCTGGCGTTGAAGATGCATGAATTAATAGAATTAAACATAATAAATTGATGATAACTGGAATGGAAACTAATCCATCCAGACCATCTGTGAGATTAACAGAATTTGATGCACCAACAATAACCATGGTTACAAAAACTATATAAAGCGGTAAAATTAGTGTAATTGAAAAGTGGTTATTAAGAGGAAAAAAAATCTCTCCCAAACCATGAACCGGATCAATTAATATTAGTGATAAAAAAGCTAATCCGATTACAAGAAATTGAATTATAATTTTATAACTTCCACGAAATCCTTTGGAATTTTTGAATAACACCTTCATTAAATCATCAACCATACCAATTATTGCAAAGCACAGCATTATTGAGCTAACTATCAAAATATAACGATTAAAAATGTCGATAAATAAAAATGTGGTTGCGAGAGTTGCAAGAATTATAAAAATTCCTCCCATTGTAGGAGTTCGTTTTTTAGTTTTTAGGTGAGATTCTGGTCCATCACTTCGAATTGGTTGGAACAGATTTTTGCTATTCATGAACCCAATATATTTTTTTATTGAAAAAAAACCGATTATGTATGACGAAATCAGGCAAATAAGAGCTTTAACCCACAGATTTTTTAAAATAAATAAACTACTTAGCACTGGTTTTATATATTAAATTTTCAAAAAGTTTTTCCATTTTAACTCCGCGAGAGCCTTTGATATAGACCAAATCATTATCATTTAGACAAGTTTCAAAAAAAGTTTTCGCAGATGATGAATTTAAAAAATTAATCGAATTTGGAATTTTAATTTGCTGACTCGCTAACTCCATTTGTGGACCAACCAAAATTACCAAATCAAATTTTTGTTTTGAAACAAACTCCAGTAGTTCGAGGTGAATATCATTAGATCTGGTTCCAAGTTCACGCATCTCTCCAAGTGCACATATTATTCTGGCGGGTTTAAGTATTTTTTGATAGTTTAAACAATTTTCTATTCCGGCTTTCATTGATAATATACTGGCGTTGTATGTGTCATCTATGATCGTTATTTTTTTATTGTTATTAATTATGTGGTTGATTTTTCCGCGACCATTTTCACTTCCAAAATCACTAAGTCCATCTAGGCATTTCTTGAGACTAGATTTAGTTATGTCTAAACAAGCTAAAGCTATGATAGAGTTAATCCCATGGGTATTATTAAGTGATCCAATTTTATATTTAAGCGTAGTTTTATTTTTAGTGGAAGCCTCGATTTCAAGTTTATTTTCAACGGCAATTTGATTCGTTTTAATTAGTTTATAATCAGCATAAATGTTGGTTCCAAATGAAATAATATTACTTGGATTTATACCACTTATTTTTGCTTGATTATACAAAAATTCATAGTGGATATTATCGATATTTATAAGAGCATATCCGTTGCGCTCGAGTCCTAAAAAAATTTCTGATTTAGCAAGAGCAATTTCTTGTTCATTTTTAAAAAATTCAATATGAACAGGCCCAACATTGGTAATGATGGCAATATGGGGTCGGGCAAGTTTTGATAAAGGAGTTATTTCATTGGAATGGTTCATGCCCATTTCAAAAATTGCAAAATCTGCATCAAAAGGAAGATTGGCTAATGAAAGAGGTAACCCAATATGATTGTTTAAATTTCCGGAACTCATGTGAGTTTTGCCTTGAATGGCAAATACCTTTCCAAGAATTTCTTTGGTAGTTGTTTTGCCAACGCTTCCAGTAAGTCCAATAACTTTTCCTGTGAAACGCTTTCTGGCGATATACGCTAGTTGATTTAGCGATTCATAAGTATTTTTTACAACGATTAATTTTTTCTTAAATTCGTTATTTAGATTATCGGGAATTTTGTCAACAACTGCACAACTAGCTCCATTTTCAAAGACTTGATCTAAATATAAATGACCATCAGTATTTTCTCCTTTAAGCGCAATAAAAAGGCTGTTTTTTTGGACTTTTCTACTATCAATTACAACATTTGAACATGTAAAATTTGATGATTCAGAATTTTTAACTATTTGATTTTGAAGAGCCGAAATGATTTCAGAATTAGACCATAATTCAATAAAATCGTTGCAATCAAAAGAAGTTTGATCGTTCATAGTTTAATATAATTTTTTAAATTAAGTATTTCAGAATT
>VGDJ01000094.1 GCA_016869775.1 Alphaproteobacteria bacterium | reverse complement strand
GTGATTTAATTGATCGCGCCCAAGATATTGAGGCTCTTTCATGATATACCATTTAACGCCTTCTTGGCATGGCGGGCTGGTAAAAGAACCTTCATAAAAAAAACTTGAAGAATTTTTGTTAATGAGTTTTGTCAACGATAATTTTGATTCTTGAGTTTTGGATTTGATAAATTCAATAAAATTCTCGAAATTGTGATTCTCTAGATCAATATTTTTTAGATCAAGTTCGAGGAAAAAACTAACAACCAACCATTGCTCGTCGTCGCTTTTGTGATATATTTGCATTTCAAGAGAATGTGGATTTGATTCAATTTGATGCTCACTTGGATGATGAAATTCAATATAGCGAAGCCAATATTTTTTTTTACCTCTTAACAAAAAATTATTACCATAAAATACCAACTTTTGATGATATTTTTGGTTAATTTTTTCGATAACTGAATCTTGATAATTAAATTCTAATTCATGTTGCTTGAATTCACCGACTAAATCTTTGTCAATATCTATTGGCGATTGATTAAAACCAATTTTACAAAATTTAAATTCTTGAGAAATATCGCCCCATTTTTGAGAATTATATTTACCATTATAACTCCATTCCTTCTTACAACCCCAAATTATTAAGAACATCGCAAGAGTAAGAATTTTCATATTACCAATGCTTTAAAACCAAACTTCCCTTACCGGCTTTGATATTTGAGGATACACATCGATAAACGTAATCATTAGCTTTTCTTACCGAAGCAATTATATCATGTTTTTTTGCTAAATTAGAAGCAATAGCGCTGGCTAAAGTGCAACCAGTTCCATGTATATCTTTAGTTCCAACTTTTTTGTTTGACACCAAATAAAAATCATCCTCATCGTCAAGCAATAAACTATGAACTTTGCCATCAGTAAAATTAAGGTGTCCACCTTTTATAAGAACCGCATCACAACCATAATTTTTAATAATTGATGAAGCTTCACGCATATCGCTAAGATTTTTAATTTTCATACCACTCAATATTTCAGCTTCATCGATGTTTGGAGTGATGATTTTGGTTTTATTTATTAAGTTTTTTTTAAGCGACTCGATAGCATTTTTTTGAAGCAAAACATCACCAGATGTTGCTACCATCACTGGATCAAGAACAATTGGAATTTTTTTGAATTTAGTTTTGAGGGCTTGAGTAACGCAGTTAATTATTTCAAGTGATGATAACATTCCGATTTTTATCGCATCAAATTCAATATCATCGAGCACAACTTCAATTTGTTGACGAAGAAAATCTACGCTGACGTCTTGAATGGCATAAACTTTACGAGTATTTTGAGCTGTAAGCGAAGTTATAACCGCACTAGAGTATACTTTATGAGCAGTAGCTGTTTTAATGTCGGCTTGTAAACCCGCTCCACCACAAGAATCAGAGCCAGCAATAATTAAAAGTTTTGGTTCAAACATAAAATTTTAATATCCTCATTTCAATATGCTGGTGAATATTGAATTATGAGGCAAGATTGATTAAAAACTATAGTTTAGTTTTCTTTGATTCAGATATAATTTATTGATTGGCTTCAACTTCAATGTTCAGATAAACATTATCAGCGATATTAGGAAGGGCATATGCCATACCAAAATCAGAACGATTAATTGATGCAATAGCGCTAAAACCAATAGTCGGTTTTTTATTCATTGGATTTGGTGCAGATTTATTGAATGTAGCGCTCAAGATTAATTCTCGTGTTTTTCCAAGAAGGGTGAAATCGCCATAAACATAAGCGCTATTGCCCTTAGTAATTTCTACTTTTTTGCTTACAAATTTAGCAGTTGGATAAGTTTTGACATCAAAAAAATCTTTACTCTTGAGATGTTCATCAAATTTTGGCAAACCAGTTACAATCGAATTCATGTTGATAGTGGCTTCAACTTTAGAATTTTTTGGAGCTTTTTCGTCGAAAGTAATCGAACCATCAACATCAACAAATTTTCCAGAAACCTTAGAATATCCAAAATGATTTGCGGTCCACAAGACGCTGGTATGATTTTTTTCAAATTTATAAACCTTATTTTGAGCATTAGCATTTGAAAGGCCTGCCAGAATAATTAGCAATGAAGATATTTTTAAAAAGTTTTTCATATGATTTGGAATAATTATTGAATTTTATTATGGAAATTTAGTTGATTAAAATTTGAAAGTATTGAATCAAACTTAATTTTAAAACGATAAAAAATTATTATTTTTTGAGTGGTTTTCAAGGTTAAATTTTTTAACTAAAAAAAACTTAATCTCAAAAAATAACATTAATTTTATTGTTAATTTTTTAGATAATTAGTTTCCGTGGCAATTTTTATATTTTTTGCCACTACCACAAGGACAAGGCTCATTACGCCCAACGTGACCCCAAGTTTCAGGATCTTTTGGATTACGATCTTGTGGATTAGCTTTGTTTCGAATAGTTGAAGTGGGAACAATTGAATTAGTTAAATGTTGATTCATAATATTTGGGTCATTTCGCGATTCAAAGGTTTTAGATTTTGGTGAGTGTGCAATCAAATTAACCCCTTCATCAGAAATATCGGTGCTGATTTCAACATGAGCTAATCTTGATACAACTTGCTCTTCGATACGAAGCATCATATCTTCATATAAATTAAAGCCGTCTTTTTTATATTCGATAAGAGGGTCTTTTTGAGCATAAGCCCGCAAATTTATACCCTGACGAAGCTTATCAAGAGAGTGGAGATGATCTTTCCATTCCGAATCAAGAGTAATTAAAAAAATCTGCTTCTCGATTTTACGAATAATATTTGCTCCATATTTTTGCTCTTTTTGCGCAAATAAGTCATTAATTTTATGATCAACAAATTGCAAAATAGATGAGGCTGAATGGTTATCAAAATTGTCGGTTGCACGAATATCAATTTTGAGACCATATATTCTTTGTAACTCCTTCTCGAGTGAATCAATTTCCCATTGCTCAGAATATGAATTTTTGGGAATGCAATCCTCGACCAAATCTTGATTTATTTGGGCCACAAATTTTTTAATTTTTTGACTCACATCATCCGAAATTATCAACTCATTTCTAAGGCTATAAACATTTTTTCTTTGAAAGTTTACCACATCATCGTATTTCAACAAATTTTTACGAATTTCATAATTGCGAGCTTCGACTTTGCGCTGAGCGCCTTGAAGAGTTTTTGTTATCATTGGATGAAAAATCGCTTCGTCATCTTTAAGTCCAAATTTTGATAAAACATTCTTGAGCTTATCGGAACCAAAAATTCGCATCAGATCATCTTCCAGAGATAAATAAAACTTGGATTTACCCGGATCACCTTGTCGACCGCAACGCCCTCTGAGTTGATTGTCAATTCTTCGACTTTCGTGCCTTTCCGTTCCAAGAACATAAAGACCTCCGGCCTCAATAACGATTTTTTTATCAGCCTCAACTTTTTCTTTGATTTTAGAAATTTTTATAGGATCAACTTCGTCACCAATTAATGTTTCAGAGTTACCTCCAAGCATTATATCGGTGCCTCGTCCCGCCATGTTGGTTGCAATAGTTATGGCTCCCGAAACTCCAGCTTGCGAAATAATCTGGGCTTCTTGGTCATGATATTTGGCATTTAAAACATTATGTGGAAGCTTGTTTTTTTTAAGCAAATTGGAAAGGAATTCCGATTTTTCAATGCTAACAGTACCAAGTAGAATTGGTTGTTTTTTTGCGTGAGCCTCTTTGATAGAAGATAGAATTGCATCATATTTAGCTTGCTCAGTTTTATATATCTCATCATCTTCGTCGACTCTGGTTACAGATCGATTGGTTGGAATTTCAACAACTTTTAAATTATAGATTTCTTCAAACTCAACGGCTTCGTTTGATGCAGTTCCAGTCATACCTGAAATTTTTTCATAAAGACGAAAGTAATTTTGAAATGAAATTGAGGCTAAAGTTTGGTTTTCATTTCGCACCCTCAATCCCTCTTTGGCTTCTAAAGCTTGATGAAGCCCATCAGAAAACCTGCGCCCTTCCTGCATTCGACCCGTAAATTCGTCAATAATAATAACTGCGCCATCTTTAACAATGTAATCAATCTCATTTTTGAAAATTTTATGCGCCTTTAAAGCTTGATTGATATGATGAACAAGCGCGATGTTGTTTGGTTCATAAAGAGTTGAATTTGAGGCAATTATACCGTTATTTTGAAGAATTTTTTCAATATTTTCGATTCCGACTTCTGTTAAAAAAACACCTTTTTCTTTCTCTTCAATCACATAATCGCAAGGTTTAAGTTGCATAATCAAACGATTAATCGAGTCGTAAAGCTTAGAATTATCGTTAGTTGGACCAGAGATAACCAATGGAGTCCGAGCTTCATCTATCAATATCGAATCCACTTCGTCGACAATCGCAAAATTGCGTCCAATTTTTGGTCTTTGAGCAATTTCGGACAAATCATATTTCATATTATCACGCAAATAATCAAATCCCAATTCATTATTGGTAGCGTAAGTAATATCGCAATTATAAGCATTTTTACGTCCTTCGTCATCAAGCTCATTGGTGATACATCCAACGGTTAGTCCCAAAAACTCATGAATCTTTCCCATCCACGCCGAATCGCGCTTTGCAAGATAATCATTGACGGTTACTACATGAACACCATTGCCCGATAATGCATTTAAATAACTTGGCAAAGTGGCGACCAAAGTTTTACCTTCACCAGTTCTCATTTCTGCAATTTTTCCTTGATGCAAAACTATTCCACCGATGAGCTGAACATCAAAATGCCTCATATTTAATACTCTTTTTGAAGCCTCCCTAACTACAGCAAAAGCTTCATATATAATATCATCAAGAGTTTCGCCGTTACTTAATCTGAATTTAAATTCTGCGGTTTTATTTTTAAGCTGATCATTGGTTAGAGTTGAAAT
>VGDJ01000093.1 GCA_016869775.1 Alphaproteobacteria bacterium | reverse complement strand
AGTTGCTAATATATTTTACCAAATAAATTCCATCAAATATTTTCTAAAAGATATTGTGCAAAATAAAGTGAGTGCTTAGGGCAAATAAAGTTATAAACCACTCAAGGACGACTAACAATTAATTAGTGTTTTGAAGTTAAATGATTTTGTAAAAATATTTAGCAATAGGAAATAAGGGGGTTTTTTTTAGGTTTAATTTGTGGTGTAAAAATTAGATTAAACTACTCAGCAACTACATTAATGAAAATGCGGTTTTTGTTTGAAGTTTTAACAAATTCAACAATGCCAGCAATTTTAGCAAAAATTGTATGATCTTTACCAATTCCAACATTTTTGCCGGGATGCCATTTGGTGCCTCTTTGACGCACTATGATGTTTCCAGCTTCTACTGATTGACTGCCATATTTTTTGACGCCGAGCCTTCTGCCCGCTGAGTCGCGTCCATTTCGCGAGCTTCCACCCGCTTTCTTCGTTGCCATAATTAATTAAATATTAAGATTTAATTGATAAAACTTTAAGTAAGGTTTGTTGCTGACGATGTCCGCGCTTTCTTCGAGAATTTTGCCTTCTTCTTTTTTTAAAAATAATAACTTTATCGTTTTTAAAAAATTTTATAATTTCAGCTTCAACCTTTACACCCTCTAAAAATGGTGATCCTAAACTAATTTCTCCATTTTCATTATTGATTAATAAAACTTTTTCAAGAGAGATTTTGGTACCAATTTCACCAGTGATTTTCTCAACAATTAATTTATCGTTTGGGGCAACGCGGTATTGCTTTCCGCCGGTTTCAACAATAGCAAACATAGATTTTAAAATTAGCTAGTAAATTAAACAAATTTTAATAAAATTCACGGCAACAAATTGCTTACTTATTGAATCGGCAATTTGTCAAAAAAATGGGAATTTTTTAAATGAGGTGGGTTATTCTATTTTTTAAAAAAATTTTGTCAAACGGTTTAATCGATTAAAATTTAAAATGCTTGAAAAATATTTTGTTGCTCGCAAGAGGCTTTATCCGCAGAATGTAAAAGGGAAATTTCGCAATCTTAAATGGAAACTAAACTTTCTATTTTTATCGATTTATTGTTTCTCTCCGATCATAAAATTTGATAGGGGATTTAGTGCTCCTAATCAAGCTATTCTTATAGACATTCCCAATAGCAAGGCATATTTCTTTTTTATTGAAATTTGGGCTCAGGAGGTTTTTTATTTAGCTGGAATTTTGATTTTATGCGCCGTGACATTATTTTTTATAACATCATTATTTGGTCGAGTTTGGTGTGGATACGCTTGCTTTCAGACCGTTTGGACTGATATTTTTATTTTATTAGAAAGATTTTTTCAGGGCGATAGAAACGATAGGATATTATTGGATAGAAAAAATAATTTTAATAAATTTTATAAAAAATTATTAACTCATCTATCTTGGCTTTTGGTGTCTTTTTTAACTGGTTTATTTTTTGTTTCTTATTTCAACGATGCCCGCGAACTATTTTATAATTTAATAAATTTAAAATTTGTAAATATTTCTTCTAATGTTTATGGGTGGATTTTAGGAATTGCAGGCATGACATATATAATGGCGGGCTTTGCTCGAGAACATGTATGCACCTATATGTGTCCTTATGCTCGTTTTCAATCGGCGATGTTTGACGATAATACACTCATTATCTCGTATGATAAGAAGCGAGGAGAGCCTCGTCAAAAATGGCATCAAGGTGAGAATTTTGAAGGACGAGGACACTGTATAGATTGTAAGCAGTGTGTGGTTGTTTGTCCTGTTGGCATAGATATTCGTAATGGTCTTCAAATGGAATGTATTGCATGCGGACTTTGTATCGATGCTTGCGATAATGTGATGAAAAAAGTAGGGTTGCCAATTGGCTTGATTCGTTACGATACCATGGCGCATCTAAGCGAGCCCGTTTCGCATAAAAAATTTAAATTTTTACAACCCAGAACTTTTTATTACAGTTTTATTATTATTCTGGTTAGTTCTCTTATGGTTTCGAGCTTGATTTTTAGGCCAAAAGTTGAGACCTCAATTTATCAAGAACGTAATCCATTGTATATCATCATGAGCGATGGTGGGGTCAGAAATGTTTATAATTTAAAAATTATAAATAAAACTCATCAACATAAAAGTTTTCATATATCAATGGCGCGCCCAGATTTTATAGAATTAAAAGTATCAAATCATGATGAAAAAAATATTATTGTCCCAGCGGAGTCGATTATTGAATTGCGTACTTTAATCACTATTCCCGCTAATGCAGTAAGAAGTTTTTCTGAAGATCAGATTTTGATTCAGATAAATATTACTGATAATGAAACAAAAAAAGTTGAGAAGATTTCAGCTATATTTATCAAAAACGATAACAATAATTTTTAGCTCTAATTTATTAGGTTTTAAATTATTTTAATCTTGATTGCTCGTGTATTTATAGCGCTTTTTAAGTTTGATTTATTGAGTTTTTAAGTTGTATTCAAAATTACATAGAAAAATTGCACGCCCTTTCTAATCTCTAAACCAAAGCTTTTAATAAAAATCAAAAATTTTTAAAATTACTGAATTTTTTATTATGCGAATTTGTGATTTCTGTAAAGGGTGAAAATAATTCTTTAGTGATTAAAAAACTAAACCCATATCAACTAATAAAAGTTGATATGGGTTAGGGTTAAATTAAAATGTTTTGGATAATATTAGAACATTCCGCCACCCGGCATACCAGCGTGCGCTCCAGCTCCCCCATGCGAATGAGAATTTTCTTCTTTCTTCTCTATAATTGCGCATTCAGTAGTGATTAACAAGCCAGCAACTGATGAGGCATCTTGAAGAGCGGTCCTAACAACTTTAGTTGGATCAACGATACCAGTTTTAAACATGTCAACATATTTGTTGTTTTGAGCATCATAACCATATGCAATATCTCCTTTAGCTAAGACTTCATTAGCAACAACTGCTCCGTCAAAACCAGCATTTTCAGCGATTTGTCGGATTGGTGATTGTATAACTTTTTTAATGATATTGATACCAACGGTTTGCTCGTCATTAGCACCTTTAAGTTTATCAAGAACTCGACCAGCATATAATAAAGCCGAACCGCCACCAGCAACAATGCCTTCTTGCATTGCGGCACGAGTTGCAGCAAGAGCGTCGTCAACACGATCTTTCTTTTCTTTGACTTCAACTTCAGTTGCGCCACCAACTTTTATGATAGCAACTCCGCCAGATAGTTTAGCAAGTCTTTCTTGAAGTTTTTCACGATCATAATCTGAGGTAGTTTCTTCAATTTGAGTTTTGATTGATGCGCAACGAGCCTTAACGTCGGCAGATTTACCTGAGCCATCAACAATGGTAGTATTTTCTTTGTCGACGATAATTTTTTTAGCTTGACCAAGTTGCTTTATTCCAACGCTTTCAAGTTTCATACCAAGATCTTCAGAAATTAGTTGACCACCAGTTAAAACTGCAATGTCTTCCATAATTGATTTACGACGATCACCAAATCCGGGAGCTTTTACAGCGCAAACTTTTAATCCACCTCTAAGGCGATTAACCACAAGGGCGGCAAGGGCTTCACCTTCAACTTCTTCGGCAATAATCAATAATGGGCGACCAGATTGAACAACGGCTTCAAGCATTGGAACCATTGGTTGTAGGTTAGAAATTTTTTTCTCAAACAATAAGATTAAAGCATTCTCAAGTTCGACAGTCATTTTATCGGCATTAGTAACAAAATAAGGTGACAAATAACCACGATCAAATTTCATACCTTCGACCACATCAACTTCAAACTCTAAACCTTTAGCTTCTTCAACTGTAATTGGACTATCGGGTCCAACTTGTTGAACAGCTTTAGCGATTTCAGTTCCAACTTGTTTGTCTCCGTTAGCTGAGATTGTAGCAACTTGAGCAACTTCATCGTTGTTACTAACTTTTTTACTCATTTTGCCAAGTTCTTTAACAACTGCTTCGACAGCTATATCGATACCGCGTTTTAAGTCCATTGGATTGATACCAGCAGCAACTGATTTAATTCCTTCGCGAACAATTGATTGCGCTAAAACGGTTGAGGTAGTGGTGCCATCGCCAGCAATATCATTTGTTTTTGAGGCAACTTCTTTAATCATTTGAGCTCCTAAATTTTGGAACTTATCAAATAATTCAATTTCTTTGGCAACAGTCACGCCATCTTTAGTAATGCGAGGGGCGCCAAATGATTTCTCAATTACCACATTGCGTCCTTTTGGACCAAGGGTTACTTTAACAGCATTAGCAATGACATCAACACCTTCAATAATTTTAGTGCGTGCGTCGGTTGCAAATAAAATTTCTTTTGCAGACATAATTTTCTCCAGATTTAAGTTTGTTATTTACCTTTTTTAACGATTGCTAAAATATCGGTCTCTTTAAGAATGATAAGCTCTTTGCCATCAACCTTAACTTCAGTTCCACCCCATTTAGCAAATAAAATATGATCACCTTTTTTGACATCGAGAGGAATTCTTTTGCCATGATCATCTCGATTGCCTTCGCCAACTGCAACGACCTTACCTTCAGCTGGTTTTTCTTTGGCTGTATCTGGGATAATGATACCTCCAGCAGTTTTGCTTTCGGCTTCAACGCGCTCAACAAGAACGCCATTGTGAAGAGGAATTATTTCCATATGTTTTATAATTAGTTTGTTAAAGGATAATTTGTACTAGATTTTAGAAACTTAATTAAAAAGTGGAGTTTCTAAAAAACTGATGACGCAAAGATAGTTAAGATTAAATTTCTTACAAGGGCTAAAGAAAAAATTATTTTTTAAGAATTTCGTCAAGTTTACCTTCAGCTTCCAGAGCATATAAATCATCGCATCCACCAACGTGATAATCATCTATGAAAATTTGCGGAACTGTCATTCTGCCATTAGATTTTTTTATCATTTCTTGCTTAAGTTCGTCGGAAGTAATTTTGA
>VGDJ01000092.1 GCA_016869775.1 Alphaproteobacteria bacterium | reverse complement strand
GGTTGAAATCAATATTTCTTGGAAGTTCGTTATATTTAATATCGTATTCGGGTAAATTTTTTCTCATCTCTACTAGATAATTATCAAACTCAGTGAAAAGATTTTCTATATCCCCACTTTTGTTGTTAAGTTTACCAATTAGCTTCAGTTGTTTTTCAGTAGTTTTATTTTTAGAAGTATATGAATTAAAAGAAATTAAGTCGTAAGAAAAAAAACTAAATTGCATATCAAAATTATTGGAAAATTTCATTTTAGAATAAGTTTTAATAAAATCATGGCCAAGATTTCCTAAGCCTTGTTCAACACGACCCATGTCGCCAACTCTTTCAAGGCTTATTTCTTTGTCGCCTTCTTGATAGTTTCCTTGCAAAGAAGATTTTTTTACTTTAGAAAATTCCCCTAAAGCAATGACTTTTTGATCTTGGGATTTGTCAATTTTATCGGTAATCGATTGATTTGTTATAAATACCAAAGATGTAATTCCTATTAAAAAAAATAATAACAAAAAATTTATTGCGTAACTTCCGATTTTTACGAAATACATTGTTTCGTTGTTTCTGATGCGTTGATTGGTGAATTTTAATATTTTTTTTGAATTAACGAATGTTGAGCTAATTATTCCGTCGATATTGTCATCTTCAATTTTTAATTTATTGATTTTTAGTATATCTGCTATGTTTTTAACCGTGTAGTTAGAAACATTTAGTTCGACGTTTTTGGTGTGCATTATTTGACTAGAAGGTTTTTCTGGAAAAATATTTATAACTTCAAACTCATGAAGAGTTAAGTCAATATATAGTCTTTTCAAATACTCAAAAGTGCTATAAATGTCTTGAGAGTATTTTTCAGCAAAACTCGGCTCTTCAAAATTATAATTAACAACTCGAGTAAAGACAATGCTGGAATCAGAAAAAACGATTTGTCTTGCACCTCCAGTTTTGGTTTGAATAACTAAGCAAAAAATATTGTTTTCTTTAATTTTTAATACATCTTTTGATTTATTTGGAACGGTATTTTCGAGAATTTTTCTGAACAAACAGTAGCTTTCAACTGGAAGCATGTATATTCCGATCAAGCGATTTGGCAATTCGTAAATAAAATTAAGCCAGTTTGAAATATTTTCAGATTTTGATGAAGTTATAAAAAGACAATCAGATTTATTGGATGTTGATTCTGTTCTTTTGATGATGCTTTTTTTTGTTGTAGCTTTGTGATTTTTTAATATTATATAATTTTTTAAACCCTCTTTATCGCCATCGGACGACAGATCTCTTTTTGCGATTTTATCTAAATCATATGTTCGCATTGCGGGGTAGGTTTTTTTCTTGTAAGTTTGATCAATGGTATCAAGAAGAATATAAATTTGGTGATTTTTATATTTGGTAAAAAAAGTGGTGAGATTGGGTTTTTGTTCGTCGGTAAATTTTTCAATAAATTCTGTTGAAACCCCATCGCCATCATGTTTAGATATAATGGTACCATTATTGCCGATAAGAACTACAATAGCTTTGTTTGAAAGCATTTTATAAATACAAGTTAATTTTTAATTTGATTTCGATACATTTTTAGAAGTTATATGAAAACATGCAACATTATTTAATTTTTTATGATTATAGGAATTGGAATTGATTTAATATCGAATCAAAGAATAAAAAAAATGCTCGAAAAATTCGATGAAAACTTTAAGAGAAAAATTTTTTCAAAAAATGAATTAACAGATTTTGAAAATAGATTTGGCAATGAATTAAAATTATCTTCAAACGCTATTAATTTTTTTGCTAAAAGATTCGCTTCAAAAGAAGCTTTTTCCAAAGCGCTAGGAACTGGAATCGGAAGAGGAATTGATTTTAATGATATTGAAATTTTTAATGATGATTTTGGGAAGCCTTACATAGCAATTCTTAACAAAAAAGAGTCAAACATTTTAAAATTTTTAAAGTGTAAAAAAATCAATATTCATTTGACTATTAGCGATGAAAAATCAGTATCGGGCGCGGTTGTTATTATTGAAAAAATCTTATGAATTTATGAATAAAATAAGTTTAAAAAAAATTATGGTAATTGGCTCTGGAACATGGGGTACAGCATTGGCAAACCATATAGCCATTAATAATCATTCTGTTTTTTTAAATTCAATTGAGTTAGATGTTATTAAAGAAATTAACAACAAAAATTCCAATTCTAAATATCTTGAAAATATTAAATTAAATAAAAATTTATCAGCTGGAATCGAATATATTTCTGATGCTGATTTTGTTTTTTTGGTAGTTCCAAGCAACGTTGCAAATAGTGTTTTCAATAAAATAGCCAAAACAAAATTTAAAAAAAATTGTATTTTTGTTATTTGTTCTAAGGGGTTTGAGCACAATAGTCTTGAGCTTTTAAGCGATGCTTTCGAAAAAATAGTAAAAAACAAAAATTATGCAGTTTTATCGGGTCCAAATTTTGCAGTCGAGGTTGCGCGCGAGGTTCCTTCGGTTACAACTATTGCTTCAGAAAATAAAAAAATTGCCAATCAAATAATAAAAATTCTTAACAATAAAAATTTTCAAGCTCAATACTTTGATGATCCAAGAACTGCTGAAATTTGTGGGATCATTAAAAATATTCTGGCGATAGGTTGTGGGATTGTTGATGGACTTGGTTTAGGTGTTAATACTAAATCAGCTCTTCTAGTAAAAGGTATAGCTGAAATAAAATTATTGTGTAAAAAAATTAAAGCATCAACCGATTTGGCAACCCCAGCTGGTTTTGGCGATATTTTTCTAACATGCTCTTCTAACAAATCACGCAACAATTCTCTCGGAAATCTTATAGCCCTAGGCAAAAAACCTAGTAAAAACATTACATATGAAGGAGCTAATTCTGCTAAAATTATAGTTAAATATGCTAAAAAGCATAATTTAAAACTAGCATTATGCGAAGAGATCAGTAAAATTATATTCGGAAGCTTCTCCCCAAGCGAAATCAAGTCTCGTTTAATAAAAGCAATTTTGTCTATATAAATGTTTAATAATTCCGTTTTAATAATTGATTTTGGTAGCCAAGTAACTCAACTTATAGCTCGAAGAGTTAGAGAGTTTGGGGTTTTTTGCGAAGTAAAAAATCATGATACTAAAATCGAAGATATCCTACAAATTATGCCTCGCGCAATAATTTTTTCTGGAGGACCAGCTTCGGTCTACGAAAATAATGCTCCAAAAATTTCTCCAAAAATTTTTGATTTAAATATTCCAATTCTTGGTATTTGTTATGGTGAACAACTAATTTGTGATATTCTTGGAGGTAGAGTTGAAAAATCTTTTGAAAGAGAATTTGGTAAGGCTGAAATTGAAATCGTTAAATTTTCAAAATTATTTTTGGGTGTTGAAAATTTTCAAGTTTGGATGAGTCATGGTGATCATATTAGCAAGATTCCAAACGGTTTTGAGGTAATTGCTAAAACCCCTAAGGCACCATTTGGGGCAATAGCTAATGAAACTAAAAAAATATTTGGAGTGCAATTTCATCCTGAAGTTTATCATTCAATTGATGGAGCTAAAATTTTAAAAAATTTTGTGATTGAGATCTCTGGTTGTATAGCAGATTGGAGTATGAAAAATTTTAAAGATGAAGAAATAATTAATATCCAAAAAATTGTTGGCGATAAAAAAGTTATTTGTGGTTTAAGTGGTGGAGTTGATTCTTCTGTGGTTGCAACCCTTATAAATCAAGCTATTGGCAAACAGCTTACTTGCATATTTGTTGATCATGGCTTGCTCAGAAAAAATGAAGGTCAACATGTCAAAGAAATCTTCACGAAAAATTTCAACACAAATTTTATTTATTGTAATGCTAAAGATTTATTTTTAGATAAATTGAAAGGAGTTTCTGATCCTGAGCAAAAACGCAAAATAATTGGTAAAACTTTTATTGAAGTTTTTGATGCCGAGGCCAACAAAATAGAGGACGCAGAATTTCTTGCTCAAGGCACTCTTTATCCCGATGTAATTGAATCTTCGCATCCAAACAAAGGCGCTAGTCAAACCATAAAATCACATCATAATGTCGGTGGTTTGCCTGAAAATATGAAATTAAAACTACTTGAACCAGTCAGGATGCTTTTTAAGGACGAGGTGAGGGCTTTGGGTCGTGAATTGGGTGTTCCAGAAATTATAGTTTCAAGACATCCTTTTCCTGGGCCGGGTTTAGCAATTCGTATAATAGGCGAAATTACTCAGCAAAAAATTAATATTTTACAAGAAGCAGATGCAATTTATATCGATGAAATTAAAAAAGCCGGACTATACAACGATATTTGGCAAGCATTTTGTGTACTTCTTCCAATTAAAACTGTTGGCGTTATGGGAGATGCTCGAACATATGATTATGTTTTGGCGCTAAGGGCTGTTACTTCAGTTGATGGCATGACTGCCGAAGTTTATAATTTTGAACCAAAATTTTTATGTGCAGTTAGCGACAGGATTATTAATGAAGTTCGTGGAATAAATCGAGTTGTTTACGACTTCACCTCAAAGCCACCTGGAACAATCGAGTGGGAGTAGTTTAGCTAAAAATTTAAATCTTCTTCATGCCATTTTTGAGTTACAAATAAATTGGTTTTGACTTTCTAGGGTTTTACTTATTTTAAAAATCAAAAAACTAAATTTTATAATCGTCAAAATTAAATTAGATAACTTTTGCCGGAATAAAATATGGCAACTTCCAAAAATATTAAAGGCTCTTGAAGCTTAAAAGCAAGATATGCTCAAATCAATGGAATTTGCGAAAGGCTTCGCAGAGCAATTCAATATGAGTTGTCGCAACATTTGATTTAGATAAAACTCTGCAACGGCAATGACCCCCAAATTTAATACAATCCGGTAAAATTGAGAAAAAAGAAGGATTATATGTTACCTTGATATTAGCCAACGAAAGTGATAGAGCAAGGCAAGACAAGATTTCAGAGAATCACAATGAAAAGTTAATCAGCGCTTTTTCTATCGCCTA
>VGDJ01000091.1 GCA_016869775.1 Alphaproteobacteria bacterium | reverse complement strand
ATTCATCAACAACAAAAATGCACTATATTGTTGTGATAATTCAGCAATTTGTGCAATCGGAGCGACATCACCAATAGTGCTATAAAGAGAGTCTATTAATATTATGCCAGGACCATTTTTATTTAACAATTTTTCAAGGTGCGCAATGTTATTATGTAAAAAAGCAACTGGCTTTGCATTAGCAACTCTGATACCCTCCCACAATGACATATGGGCAAAAAAATCAATATAAACTGGAATATCCTTTTCAGCAATGGCTTGGAGCAAACCAACATTTGCAGCCCACCCAGATTGACAAAGAACTGTTGATTCGTAACCCAAATATTCTGCCATTTCTTTTTCAAAAACTCCCTTAAGAGTATTTTCTCCCATAAAAACAGCGGACATAATTACTTTATTGTGCTGATTTTTAATTTCTTTTTCTTGAGCAGTTAAGATTTTAGGATGATTTGCTATAGCAAGATAATCATTACTTGTAAGTATTATTGAATCGACTTGGACGCTTTTTCCAATAACTAAATGCTTTTTGTTTTTTCTGACTTCAATGACATTTTTATAGAAGTCATTAATTCTTTTTAATAAAAAATCAGGGTACATGTTTTCTCCTCTAGTTCATTTTAAGTTGAGGATTAAAGAAAATTTTTATGATTTAGTTTTATGGTTTCAAATAAATTTATTAAAATAAAACTATTAAAAGCCAATGATAAATCTTTAACGAAAGGAGTCTGAGAAAAGAAAATTGGAAATAAAATTTTGCTAAAATAATTATAAAAACTTTTCATGTTTATAGGTATTGTGGATTTTTAAGAAAACTTTATAAAAAAAATAGTCTATTAAGTATCGTTTAACGATTCAATTTAATTATTAAAATTAAAGTAAAATTTTTTATATGTTGATTCAAATATTAAATTTTAAAATTTTAATTAGGCAAAAATTCTTTATTTTCAAAGGGGCAATGACCACCAAATTTAATTCACTTCCTTCCTTCTTAAATTGATCAAAAAAGTGCATTTAAAACTTGTTTTAAATGCACTAAATTTAATCAATCAAATTTAAGAGAAAATATGCCAAGAGGAATTCCAAGTTTAACAGAAATTCAAAAACAAGAAATCATTAAACGTGTAATCAATAAAGGCGCGCGTGCGGTTGATTTAGCTCGTGAATATAAGTTTGATCCAAAAATAATTTACAATTTACTCAAAACCAAAGCCAATCAACATCAAGCAGTTCTTGAGCTTGCAAAACTTAAACGAGAAAACGAAGCGTTAATTTCAATTATTGGGCAATTAGTTGCTGATAGCAAAATCGAAAAAAAAAGAAATAAGCGCGAGTTCCTTGTGGATTATTTTTTATCTTCAAATAAGGCGCAAGTCAGTAAATCTGTTGATTGTGCTAAAGTTGCAGTTTCTCGCAATTCTCTTTATTACAAACCAAAACTTCCAGCTAAAGATTTAATTCTAAAACAGCAAATTGAAGCTGTTTTGGTTGAGCATAAATCTTATTGGACATCGAAGAATTGACTTAGAGCTTGGAATCAAAATGAATTGATCATTTAAAGGTAAAATTACAATGATCTTTGTTGATCAATTTAGAAGGGAGTTTTTGTTTAAAAAATGAGTGCAGTTCAGAGAGCCTTCAAAGATATAAGATCATCTTTTTTGGTAACTAAAATTAATAAAAAATGAGTTTGGATTGTAGTGTAAAATAAAAAGCAATTTACAAATTATAATTTATCTTTTTTTATCGATTAGTTTTTGAAGTTCAATATTAAGTCTATGCCATTTTTTAATTGGCAATACAGGAATCCCAGCTATTGCCGACTTAGGTTCGACATCACGCATAACTCCACTCATGCCAGCAATTTTAGCGCCATCCCCTACCCTAATATGTCCTCCAATACTGCAATTACCACCTATTTGTACAAACTTGCCAATTTTGCAACTACCAGCAACTGCAGTTGACCCAGCAATAACAGTGCCTTGACCAATTTCAACGTTATGAGCAATTTGGCATAAGTTATCAATTTTAACATCGCTATTTATAATTGTGTTTTCAAGCGCTCCGCGATCAATGCAGGTGTTGGCACCGATTTCAACATTATCCGCAATTTCGACAATTCCAATTTGTTTAATTTTGTAATTCTTGCCGGCGTTATGAACAAATCCAAAACCATCTTGGCCAATTTTTGCACCATTAAAAAATTCACAATTATTACCAATAGTGGCAAATGAAATAACTACACCAGAGTTGATTTTGCAATTATTGCCAATTATGACTCCGTCAATAATTGAAGAATTGGGGCCAATTATACAATTATCCCCGATTTCAACGTCTTTACCAATAAAAACATTCGGAGCGATTTGGCAATTTTTGCCAATTTTAGCGGAAGGATCAATTAATTTTGAAGATGAATACTCAAGAGTTTTTTCTTGATAAAACTCATTAACAATTTGTGCGTATCGAAAATAAGGATTTTGGCAAATCAGGCCAACCATTTTTGAAGGTATCTTGTTGATATTTTTTTCTTCAACAAAGCAAAAGCCTGCTTTAGAAGATAAAAATTTATCGTGATATTGACCAGAATTTAAGAAACTTATATCGAACTCTGAAGCGCTTTCGAGTGATTTAATATCAAATATTTTTGTTAAAATATTAATTTCTTTATGTGGTTTTGATTGAGTAATTTCAAGGACTTGCTGAAGAGTTAAAAATTCTTTTTTAAAAAAAAATCGCAGATTTTTTGCCATTTAAATTTATGATTTTTGATTAATATTGCCGTGAATTGGTTTGAAATATATTTCAGAAATATATCTACGACCCTTTTCTCCGCGTTTGAGTTGTATAACTATATCAATAACGTTTTTAATGTAGTTTGTAATTTCTGATGGTGACATTCCAAGGCCAGCTTGCATAACCATAAGTTTTAATTGTTCAATTGCCATATTTGGTGTGTCAGCGTGAAGAGTTGAGATTGATCCTGGATGACCAGTATTGATTGCGCGTAAAAAACTAAATGCTTCGGCTCCACGTAATTCTCCGACAATAATTCGTTCTGGACGAAGACGCAAACAGGCTTCGATTAAATCTTGGGTAGTCACTTTGGCACGACCTTGAGCACCCTTTGATGCTAAGAGATGAACTTTGTTGGCATGAGTATTTAAATCAATTTCTCGAGCATCTTCAACGGTTATAAGTCTTTCTTCGTGAGGAATTGAGCGAATTACAGCATTGGTGAAAGTAGTTTTTCCAGTTGAGGTTCCGCCTGAAATAATAATATTTTTTTTATAGACAACTGCTTTGGAAATAAAATCTTTAATACGATTTAGTTCAAGCAATTTTGCTAAAACTTGAGTAGTTTTATCCTCTATTTCTCCAACTGAAGTTGAGTCAAACATTCCCATTTTGTCATAGTCTTCAAGTGACCATTTTAAAATTGAAGGCTTACGTATTGACATTACGACTTTGCCACTTTCGCAAGCTGGAGGAAAAACTATTTGTACACGAAATCCGTTTGGAAGAGTTGCAGAAAGAAGTGGCTCTTCTTCGCTAATTCTTTGTTCAGTAGCTTGAGCAATTAATCGTCCGAGTGATTTAAGATGTTCGACATCAAAATTGGTCAGTTCTTCGCGATACATATCGCCTTTGGCTTCAACCCAAGCTTCAAATGGCTGGTTAATCGAAATTTCGTTAACACCCTCTCTATCAAAAATTTGTTTAAGTGGTAATAAAAACGAGTCGAGAGCGTCAACAGACATGTTTAGAAAATATAATAAATACCGGTGAGAAATACATTTCCCGAATTATTTTGGAGATTATTCAAGGAATTTGCAACTTTTATTTGTGAAGATAAATCAAAATATTTTATTTGATTAACCTTAAATTTAAACTTAGTTAACTCTATATAAATTATTAGATTCTTTTTTATTTTATAATCAATTCCAAAAGATAAAGCTTGGTATTTATTATTTTGAAAATTGCTATTCAATGAAGTTATGCTCGATTTTATTGGTCCGATTTGATATGCAATTCCAGAGGTGTAATACGATGATTTAGTATTGTTTTGATAAATTTGATTTTTGGCTGAAAGTGACTTTCCCCAACTCCCAAATGAACCGCCTAATGTAAATCCAAAATAACTAAGACTTCCACCAATATCAAATGACAACAAACCATTTCGGTTAATTTCTGAATTTTTTATTGGTTTTGCAGTTTCCGCGGTTGAAGATAGTGATAAATTCAAATTATCAAAATCATGAGAATAATTTATACCAAAACTCCATATATTTTGAAGTTTAAGATCACGAGAATCCGGAGCATTCCTAGCAGTGAAGCCCTGATTAGAAGATCTTGGAGCATAGCTAAATCCAATTTGAATATCGTTTATTTTTGGTGAATAGTAACTAAATTTTAAAGCATCTTCAAGCCCTTCAAAGCTATCATCTTTTAGAGTACGAAAATTATATTTATTAAAGTCAGATAAATTATTTTGTAAATAATTGTTATCAACATCTCTAGGATATAAACCTTTGGCATATCCGCCATGACCAATAGGTGATTGAGCTAATATTATGAATCGCGGATATTGAATATTTTGGCAATCAGATTTTAAAATATTATTTGCACAAAATTGATTGTTAATTGAGAGAGTAGGCAAATTAATATATTCAAGATATTTACCATTTATACCGCCAGCGCCCCTAGCAAAGCGAGTTGGACCGAATTTCATTTTTTGGTTTACAGCTTGATAATTTCCAAATTCAAATTTACCAAAATCGTTTTCATGATATATAAAAATTTGATCAAGATTAGGATTTTGTTTTTTGATAGTTGTGTTATAGTTAAATTCAAATTTAGCTGTCGCACCAATAAAATTATTATTTTTTAACTTGAGCGCACCCTTTGCAAACACTTGATTATCAAGACCAAAATTAATATTAGTATTAATATAATTTTTAGAAAAATTATCTGGCATAATTGCCATTTCGTAATTGTTTGATTGCTTTGAATAGGAA
>VGDJ01000090.1 GCA_016869775.1 Alphaproteobacteria bacterium | reverse complement strand
CTATTGCTATTTTATGCTTGATAATCGCCACAAAATCGCCGACGAGGCGCGCAAAAAACTCGAGGTAATGCAAAATCTTGATGCCCTTGGGGTTGGCTTTAGCGTAGCATCGCACGATATGGATATTCGTGGGAGTGGTAATTTACTTGGCGACGAACAATCTGGTCACGTTAAAGAAACCGGAGTCGAACTTTATCAACAAATGTTGGTCGAAACTATTGAGCAAATCAAAAATAATCCCGAATATTTGCATCAAGAAATTGATGATTTTGATAAAAATATTTCTATAAAACTAGCGATCTCATTAATGATTCCAAGCGATTATATGCCAGATTTGTCTTTGCGAATGAGCTTTTACAAAAAAATTTCTAACATTAAAAACTTGCCCGACAAAGAAAATCTAATCAATGAAATGAACGATAGATTTGGCAAAATTCCTTCGGAGATTCATAATTTGTTCGATATTGCTCTTCTCAAAAATCAATGTCGCTTGGTTGCGGTAGAAAGTTTGGAAATTAACAACGAAGGTTTATTAGTTGGTTTTAAAAATAATGTTTTTAAAGGTGCCGAACAACTCATGAATACAATATTTCAAAGTAAAAACACGATTAGATTAGCCAAAGATCATAAAGTATTATTCTGCAATAACTTTTCTGACAATTCATCGAAAATTAACTATTGCTACGAAATTTTAAATAAACTCAATAAACTAATTCAATAATTTATCAAATGGCAGAATTTAATAACTCCTCAAAAATACTTCTTAACCCTCTTAAAACCGATAATATTAAAACTCCCAAGAGTGATGAGGGTTCACCTAATTTTATAAACCAACAAAATCAAACGAATCAACAAGAATCTTGCGATGGAAATTCAACCCAAGAATTAAAAAGCTTAAAAGAAAAACTCGACTCCAAAGATAGAAAAAAATTGGATGATATTGTTGAATCATTAAAAAATTCTCAGGTTCGACCAATCAACAACCAGCAACGCAATCTTGATCGCGAAGAAGGCGGTCTTGAACAAGAAATTCACGAAACTCAATCACATATAATTGATGAATGGGATAATCGCGGTGAAGAGGTGATTGAAATGGGAAAGCATAACCCCATCAATAAATCAAGTGGCAAAAAATCGATGCTTTGGAAATTGATACGCCAAAGGTTGAAAAAAAAAAAAATTAATGAAGAACTTGGAAATTTATCCGATGATTTAAAAAAATCAAAAGCTGAAGATGAACAAAAAGGTAGTGATTTTGATAGTCGAAAAAAACAATCTTTTAGTCAAAGAATTCAAGCACTAAAAAAAGATAGAACAGACTTCAAGCCCCCTTCAAGAATTCGCTGATTTCTTAAAATTATTAACTCTTATTTACTCGCATTTTGGTCGAGGCAAATCTACACCGGTGATATTTTTCATTTCTTGAACATGCCTATCCATCTCTTTTTTAACCATTTCACGTTTTTGCGGTGATAAAGATTCCATTATTTGACGATGCTTCTGAAGATCCTGAGCTGAAGGCTCTTGACATCTTTTGTGAGAAAAATTTTTATCGCTTTCACCATTATTTTCTTGATTATCTTGGAAATTATGCGGAAAATTTCTGACAATATCTTGACCAGTTATCGACTTTACTTGTAGACTATGTCTCTCAAATTCCTGCTTAACTTGAGCTTTTAATTCCGAAGAAAGATTTGACATAATTTGATGATTTTTCTCAGATCGCTCTTTTTTGGCCTGCGCACCTAAATTACGCTCCTCTTCGCCAAAAACTATTTCTATTCCAGCGATATTTTTCATGGCCTGACGATGCTTCTCCATCTCTGTTTTTAATAGTTGCTTTTTATCATTAGATAAATCGTTTGGCTTAAATTCATTTTTCAATTCACCTCTTTTAAGGTTTGGAGTATGATCTGGAGATTCTTTGAAATCGTGATTTTGTTCATCACTAAAATCGTTTCTATTTTTAGAGCGCTCTTCTTTATCGATATCTTGGTAGGAATTTTTGTCAGATCTTTTGTTGCCCAATTCATTATTTAGTGATTCAAAAGAATTATTTGAACCATTTTTTTCAGAGCGAGATTGATTAAAATTATTATCTTCATCGGCAAAAGAATCATTAATCAAAGAAATGAGAATTGCTAAAAGTAGAATGATTTTTTTCATAGATTTGTAAATAAAATTATGCAGGCTATTTGGAATAAAAACTTACTAGAAATTTACGATTGATGTTTTTTTGAAATATCAGAATGAAGCAAACTCTGATTAAAACAAATCTAAAAACAAATCTAATTTACACTTTTAAGAATAAAATTTTTGAGGCGAGACAATTCTTCAATATCTTTTCCTTTTACAAAATAATCATTTGCGCCACTTGAAAGTGCCTTACTTTTGAGAGCGTCATCTTCTCGAGCGGTAAGAATTGCGATCGGAGTTTTAATCGATTTCGCTTTAAACTCTTTAAGCATTGCCAACCCCGATACATCATGCATTGACAAATCGAGAAGAATTAAACCGAATTCAGAAATTTTATATTTACTGTGAAGAGAGTTAATTAAATCAATAAAATCGTCACCACTTTTAAAAATAACTACTTTAAACCCGTAGGAAGAGACTTCATTTTCGATTATTTTTGAAAAAATTTTTGCTTGAACATCCTCATCCTCAACATAAAGAATTAGCTTAGGCTTTGAATTAATTTGATTTATATCGTTCATAAAAATTGCTAAATATTAAGAAAAGCGAAGGTGAGCCAAATACCAATATTGGCAGAAATTGATAATAAAAAAATCCACTTAAGCTTTGGATTGTCTTTAAGAGTTTCGCCAAATCTGCCTCTAAGAGCTTGTCCAGCTTGAACCCATCTAAATTGGTTATCGTATAGTTTTTCTAGCTCTTCTTTGGCAATTTCTTTTTGTGATTTTTGCATAACTCATTTATTTTTAAATTTTAAAAAACATTTCGAAGCTAAGCCAATTGCTATTTTTTCTTCAAGCGATTTTATAAAATTATCTCTTTCAGAATCATTTTTAAGGCTATCGAAATCTACAATCAGAGCATAAAGTTCAGTAGAGATTTTTATAATTGTATCTTTATCAAACTCATCTCCATAATATTTAAAAGTCATATTCATGGCCTCAGATAGCTGTTTGCGCCCTTTTTCATCAAATGGCTTATAGGATTTACCAGTTAAAATTGCGTCCGGAGAAACATCTAATGCGTTGGCAAGTTTTTTTAAAACTTCATTAGAAACTCCACTTCTTCCATTCTCAAATCCTGATAAAAGTTGTTTACTAACTCCAATTTTTTCAGCTAAGTCGCTTTGACCAATTTTTTTATCTTCACGAATTTTTCTAAGAAAATTTGACATCAATTATAAATTTTTGGTTCACGATGAAAGCGTCCCTAAAAGCGTCCCAAAGATAACTTTATGACAATAATAACTTAAAAATTATCATCGAGTTTTTTTAAATTTTAGGATAAAATTTTATGCAAATTTTGCCTAAATTTTATATTTAAATCTTATATTAAATTTGTATTTGTAAAGTGGGATTGGTGCGAAAGGTTTAGTAGTTTATAAAAACATTAAGATAGATTATCAACATTTTTTTAAATAAGATTTTTATGAAAAAAATCTTAAAGATTAAAATTCGAATTTAAAGTCATTGCAAAGTTGTGATAAAAAAACTCTGCAATGCTTTAAATTAAAGAAGGTCTATTTTTTATCGTCTTTGACTTCATTAAATTCTCCATCAACAACTTTTGCATTATCATCAGAATTTTGCTCCGAAGAATTTTGTGCATCAGATTGCGGGTTGCTTGATGAATTTTGTTGTGAATTTTTGTAAATAGCTTCGCCAATTTTCATTGAATTTTGAACCAAACTTTCGGTAGATTTTTTTATTTCTTCAGCCGAAATATCACTTTTAGAAAGCATTTCTTTCAATTTATTCAGATCTTCTTGAACAGAATTTTTAAGGGCGGAGTCAATTTTTTCTCCGTGATCACGGAGTGATTTTTCAGTTTCATAAATTATAGAATCAGCTTGATTTTTGGCCTCAATTAATTCTTTGCGAGTTTTATCAGCGCTGGCGTTAGCTTCGGCGTCGTGCATCATTTTTTTGATTTCTTCTTCTGATAAACCCCCCGATGATTGAATACGAATTTGCTGTTCTTTATTTGTAGCCTTATCTTTTGCTGAAACTTTCACAACTCCATTAGCATCAATATCAAAAGAAACTTCAATTTGAGGGAGGCCTCTTGGCGCCGGAGCAATTCCTTCTAGGTTAAATTCACCTAAAAGCTTGTTATGAACCGCAATATCTCTCTCACCCTGAAATACTTTAATTGTAACTGCAGTTTGATTGTCTGCCGCAGTTGAAAAAACCTGACTTTTGTTAGTTGGAATTGTAGTATTTCGGTCAATAAGCCTTGTAAATACACCTCCAGCAGTTTCAATACCGAGAGAAAGTGGGGTTACATCGAGAAGCAATACATCTTTTACATCGCCCTGAAGAACAGCCCCTTGAATTGCTGCGCCAATTGCAACAACTTCATCAGGATTAACACTTCTGTTAGGCTCTTTACCAAAAAGCTTTTTAACAGTTTCAATAACTTTTGGCATTCTAGTCATACCGCCAACTAACACCACTTCATCAATATCAGAAGCTTTTAGCCCGGCATCTTGAAGGGCATTTTCGCATGGTTTGATGGTTCTTTCAATTAAATCATCAACTAATTGCTCAAGTTTAGCGCGCGATAACTTTAAATTTAAGTGCTTAGGTCCTGAAGCGTCAGCTGTTATGTAGGGTAAATTGATTTCAGTTTCTAAAGTTGAAGATAGTTCAATTTTGGCTTTTTCAGAAGCTTCTTTAAGTCTTTGAAGTGCAAGAGGATCTTTTGATAAATCAACGCTATTGTCTTTCTTAAATTCATCGCAAACATATTTTAGAATTCTCATATCAAAATCTTCTCCGCCTAAGAATGTGTCACCATTGGTTGATTTTACCTCAAATACTCCATCGCCAATCTCAAGGATTGATACATCAAAAGTTCCACCACCCAAATC
>VGDJ01000089.1 GCA_016869775.1 Alphaproteobacteria bacterium | reverse complement strand
AAATTATCAAGATAATTGACCTCTTTTTGAAGCCAATTTTTGGTCGATTTATTCGATGCATCGAGATGAACCCAAGATAAATTTGGATTTTTTAGCTCAATTGCAACTTCACGATTATCAAGCTTTGAAGCGCTTCCATCTTGATTAAATGAATAAGAAAAAACGATATGGTTGTTAGATTTATTGGTCATTTAAATATTTTAAAAAATTATTTTGAAATATTCTTTTGATAAATTTTATTTATTAGAAATAAATAAAATCTATAAGGAATGATGCGCAAAAACTTTAAAATCAAAGTAAATTTTTTTGGGAAATGGATTTCAAACTTTTTAGCCATCAAACCTTTATAAATATAGCTCGAAGCCTCTTGCGCTGAAATTATAAATGGCATATCAAAATTATTTTTTTCAGTAAGGCGAGTTTTAACAAATCCAGGATTAATAACCGATATATCGATATTGTTAGCCCTCAACTCCGGATAAATTCCTTCACATAAATTTATTATTGCTGATTTTGATGCGCCATAACAAAAAGATTGCGGTAAACCTCTATAACCTGCAACACTTGCTATTGTAGCGATATGTCCACTTTTGTTTTTAAAAAATTCGGGGGTTATCACATGTAAAAAATTCAAAAAACCATTAAAATTTATATCCATGGTTTTTTTGGCAAAATCAATATCAAAATTTTCTAAATTCATTCTTTCGTACAGGGCGCTAGCAAAAATTGCTAAATCAATTTTTTCAAATTTATTTAAAATTGATTGCCATGATTTTTTGACATTTTCGTAGCTTGCAACATCAACGATTTCAATGTGAATTTCGCCAAATTGCTGTGGATTTTTACTTTGTTTTTTATCAAGCAAGACTGTCTCTTTGAGTTGCGATAAATTTTCAAAAGAGCGTGAAGAAATTACAACATTATAGCCATTGGCACATAGTTTTTTTGCCAGCTCAAAGCCAATTCCTGAGCTTGCCCCAATAAGCCAACAATTTTTCATGATTAGATGCCGATTTTTTTAAAACCAATTGTAAGAGTAGCAACCTTGAATCCGAATTTTCTGAGCTCAGATACATTAACTAAAGAGTCGTTATCGATTAGATACATCCAATCGTTAATTTTAACATTTATTTTACGATTATCGACGGGAATGGTTAGAACATAATTCATGCGCATGGCGTTACCATACTGCTCTCCTCTGGCCTCACCAACAACATCTCCGGCTTTTCCAATAAAATTATGGTCATCAGCAACTTTTAATTCCCAAACTCGATGATCGGTTTTACCATCCGAAAATACAAAATCCTCTTCAAGCTTCCCATCATTACCTTGCCAAGATCCTTTCATTTTGACGGTGAAAGTTTTGATAACCTTGCCACTCCGATCTTGTAGGATTCCGAAGGCTTCAAGATTGCCTCGAAAATAATTCCGAATATCCATTTTTGGAGAATTTAAAGAATAAATTTGCGGTGAGTGACTTGAGCAAGAAAAGCAAAGCATGGCGAACAAAATATTGATTATTAAAAGATTTTTTTTCATAGATTTCGAATCGATTTTGATTTGATAATGAATAAAACAACAAGCAGTTTTAAGGCACAAGGAATTATGGCGTAAAGAACTGGAATAACAGTTATTGACTCATCATTTACAGCTTTTGCATCAAAATTTACCAACGATAAAACTATTAACGAAATAAAAGATGCAAGCATTAATCCCCCTTTGTTTATCATACTCCAAAAGGCCATAAAACTTGTTATTTTATCTGGTTTTTTGTGAATCACTTCAGAAATTAAAGATGGGGGCATAATTAAATCAGCCCCCAAAAATACCCCAGAAAAAAAACATACTAAATAAAAAAATTGATAATTCGCGCTATCTATAAAATAAGCAAATATAAAAGTTACGATACTTCCAAAAATTGATATAAGCCAAGCCTCAATTTTGCCGATTTTTTCGGTTAATTTTTTCCAAAAAACTACGAATAAACCCGCTGATAAAAAATAAATTACCAAAAATGCACCAATTTTTTCTGGAACCTTCAAAACATCGGTCACATAAAACGGAATTACTGAGGCAGGCATACTCACTGCAAGGGAATTAATTAAAAAAATTAGCATTAATTTAATAAATATTTTATGTGCAAAAATTTCGCCAAGAATTTTTTTTACGCTAAATTTTTCGCTAGTTGTGATGATCTTTTCTTCTAATTTATTAAAAAAGAAAATTATGGTTATTAGCATAAGACCAATAAAAATTAGGCTAAGAAAAAAATAATTATTTTTTGAATCACCTAAGCTCAAACGCAGAATTGTAGGACTTGCTGAAGCAATAATAATACCAATTAAACCACAAAATTCTTTATATGAATTGATTTCAATTCTTTGTTTTGAATTTTTGGCAATTATTACCGCCAAAGATTCAAAATTTACTAAACACAAATTATAAAAAGTATAAGTTGCAATCATCGATAAAAATATCCATGCCAGAATATAAAAGCCTTGAAGAATGCTAGGGGGATTAAAAAGTGCAAAAAAACTCAATGATAAAAATACCGAACTCACATAAACTATTTTTTTGTGAGAAATTTTTTTTCTAATCAAAAAATCCGAGAAAAGCCCAAGAAAAGGTTCTTGTATAGCATCGACAAATCTTACAAATAAAATCACAAAAGCCAGATAAGCAATATTAATGTCAAAATTGCGGATATAAAAATCGCTAACATTTATATAGATTGGTAATCCCACAAAAGCTAATGGAGTAGCTAAAATAGAGTAATTGATAACGTTTTTTTTATTCATTTTTTGCTGTAATATCTTTGGTCATTTGCGGATATGCCGAGTCAGAATTTAACCAGATATCCATAAACCTTTTAGCAAAAACTAAGTCATTAATTTCTCCAACCAATTGGCCATTAAAATATAGTTTAAGACCTTTTTTAGGGTTGAAATAAGCGGTTTTGCGATCGCCCTTCTTAACATCTGAAAAAATTTCATTTAACTTTTTTTCGTAATCGTCAAGAAGAGTTTTATCCTGAATATTGTTGAGCTTAGAAATTTCTTGAATCGAGCGCTCAACTAGGCGATTTTTTTGAAAATTTCTTTGATAATTTATGACAATAGCTAAATTATTTTCATAAGAAAATTTAGCTTCATCACTAAACAATTCGATGAAATAAATCTTAAGTCCAAAAACCTTTAGATTGTGGTCTCCGATCTTGATTGGATCATTGAAATTGTTCGCAAATTCGGAATAAATTAAATTTGTATTAGAATTGTTTTTTGACCAAGATGAGTGCGGTAAAAACCATAAAAACAAAATAAATAAAAACTTGATTTTTTTCATGTTAGTTATTGTATTTTTTGAATCTCAAAAATCACCACATCAGTTCTTTGCGCGCTAAATCCTGCGATACAATAACTCAAATAAAACCGCCATTTGCGGATAAATCGTTCCGAAAAACCTAACTGCAATATTTGGTCTTTTTTGTGATCAAAATTGTTAAGCCAAATTCTAAGAGTTTTCTCGTAATCATGACCAAATTCTAATTCGCTTAAGATCTTAAATCCGTGTTTGGCAAATAGTCGTCTCATTCGAGCTTTTGAGGGCAAAACTCCGCCCGGAAAAATATGCTTTTGAATAAAATCGACCCGATTTTTGTAATCCTCAAAAACCTCTTCATTTATAGTAATGGTCTGAATCAAAGCCTTACCTTCAGATTTAAGAACTTTATTAATTTTGTTAAAATAAATATCCCAATAAGATACCCCGACCGCTTCAAACATTTCAATTGAGACTACATTATCGTAAACACCCTCCTCTTCACGATAATCTTGAAGAGCTAAGTTTATTTTATCCCCGAATTTGTTGAGCCTTTTTTGGGCATATTCAAATTGCTTTTGCGAAATAGTTAGAGATTTTATTTCAAAATTATTTTCTAAAGCAACCTCGGCAAATCCTCCCCAACCACAACCAATTTCAAGAATTTTTTTGCCCTGCAATTTGTCGATAATATGACGATATTTCTCTTGTTGGGCCTTAGTTAATCCATAATGACTTTTGTGAAAATAGGCACTTGAGTATGTCATCGATGGATCAAGCCATAATTCATAAAAATCATTACCCAGGTCGTAATGTTTTTGAATATTTTTTTTACTTCCAACTTTAGTGTTTTTACTAAATAAACTGGAAAGGTACAGCATTAAAGCTTTAAATTTGCGGGCATGAAAAAATTTTTCTAAAGTCGAAGAGTTTTGAGTAAAAAAGCACAACAGATTAGGTAAATTTTCAGTCCCCCACATATCTTCAATATAAGACTCGCCAAAAGCTACATCACCTCCACTCACAATAAAATCAATACACGCCATATCTTTAATGATTAAATGCGCAACATAGCCACTTTTAGAACCTTTAAAAGTTCTTTGAGATTTATCAGGCATAATTATGGTTAGGGAGCCGAATTGAACTTTATCAAGGGCATCCCATAAAAAATCGTATTTCATATTTTAAATTTTATTTTGAGTAATTTTTGTCTTACGCTGAAGCGGTTTTGGAATGTATTTAATTTTTTTGATGAAAATTTTTAAAGCTTGCCAGTGAATTAATGCAATAATTTTTAATGTCATAAATGGCATTGCTATAAAGGCTAGAGCTAAATTTATATCGTTTAAAGGAACTCTCTTTTTTGAGACTACACTCGTCAATAATGTTTTTTCATTAATAAAATAGTCAATCCAAACCGCAATGTTTTTTTGATTAAAAATGAAACGGAATTTGTAACTTCCTTTGGTTGAATAAAATGGTGAAACATGAAATTCTTTATCAGCTTCAAACCATTGATCTTGGCGGATTTGCGAACCGTCATAATTACATATTAAATAGCAATGACTTTCGTTAAAAGTGTTATTAACTTGTGCAATTATAGCGCGAATATTTTCATTTTTATCAAGAGCTATCCAAAAACTTACAGGATTAAAAACATATCCAAAAATTCTGGGATGAGTGTGTAAAAAAATTTTATCGATATTGTGAATATTACGAGATTTAAATAAATTTTGTGCCCAATTTGCTATTGAAGAGCC
>VGDJ01000088.1 GCA_016869775.1 Alphaproteobacteria bacterium | reverse complement strand
CATCTCAAAGGTAGTTTTGTCGTCTAAGCGGAGGTTGGCGATATCAATTTTTATACCGCGGTTTTTTTCAATCAATTTAACAGTTTCAAGAATGGTGGTTAAAGTTTTTAAGCCTAAAAAATCGAATTTTACTAAACCGGCTGATTCGGCGTATTTCATTGAATAGCCAACGGCTGGCATGGTTGAGCCTTCGTCGTTGTAGAGTGCGCAGATTTCGCGTAATGGTTTATCGCCAATAACAACGCCGGCCGCATGAGTTGAGGCATGGCGATTGAGGCCTTCAAGCTTTAAGCCGATATCAACCAATTTATTGACTTGCGGGTCGTCTTTGATGGCTTGTTGCAAATCTTTGTCCATCTCAATGGCTTTTTCTAAAGTGACCGCTTCAATTGCATTAAAAGGAATAAGTTTGCAAATTCGATCAACTTGCGAATAAGGCATTTGTAAAACTCGACCAACATCTTTGAGGACAGCGCGCGCTTGAAGTTTTCCAAAAGTTATAATTTGAGCAACAAAGTCGGAGCCATATTTTTTTTGAACATAATCGATAACTTCATCGCGTCTCGATTGGCAAAAATCAATATCGAAATCGGGCATAGAAACTCGATCAGGGTTTAAAAATCTTTCGAAAAGTAGCCCGAATCGAATGGGGTCAAGGTCGGTGATTTGTAAAGCCCAAGCCACGATTGAACCGGCTCCAGACCCTCTTCCGGGCCCAACTGGTATTAAATTATTTTTTGACCATTTTATAAAATCAGATACAATTAAAAAATAACCCGAAAAATTCATTTTAATGATAATCGCCAATTCGTACTCAAGTCTTTCGAAATAATTTTTTTCAATTTTTAATTGTTCGTCTTGAGGAGTTTCTTCGATTTTAAATTTTTGTTTTAAACGATTTTTAAGACCCTCAAAACTTTGGTTTTTTAATTCTTTGGCTTCATCAAAATCTACTTCATTACTAAATTTTGGAAGAGTTGGCGGGCGTTCAAAAGCCATGGTATGACATCTTTTGGCAATATTGATGGTGTTTTCGATTGCCTCGGGCAAATCGGCGAATAATTCTAAAAATTCTTGATAATTTTTAAAATATTGTTCAGGTGAATTTTTGTGGCGATTTTCTTCGGCTTGAGTATGACCTTCATATATGCACGACAATATATCTTGCGCTTCATGCATTTCTTTGGTCAAAAAATAAACATCGTTGGTGGCAATGAGAGGTAAATTATTTTTTTGCGCTAAATCGATAAATTTGGGCTCGAGTAAATCTTCGTTTTTGGCGCCGTGACGCGAAATTTCGATGTAAAAACGTTTTTCAAAAAATTGATTAATTTCAGGTAAAATTTTATTGATTTGCTTTTGTTGTTCAGCGAGCATAAGTTTGCCAATTATACCTTCAACGCCTCCCGATAAAAAAATAATTCCAGCAGATTTTTGTTTGAGCAACTCGAAATCGATATGAGGAGAAATACCATTTTTGCGCGATAAATAGCTTTCGCTGACCAGATACATAAGGTTGCGATAACCATCATCATTTATTGCGATTAGTGGTGTTTTGCATAAATTATGTTCAAAATCGAGGTTTGAGAGGTTTTTATTATCTTGCGTGGCGAAGTCGATTAGCATTTCACAACCAAGAATCGGTTGAATCCCAGCTTTTTTACAGGCCAACGAAAACTCAAGCGCGCCAAATAGATTTTGGGAGTCCATAATTCCGAGAGCGGGCATTTTTAGTAATTTAGCTTTTTCGACTAAATCGGGGATTTTAATAGCCCCTTTGCAGAGGGAGTAGGTTGTGTGATTACGCAGAGCGATATACATTAACTGGCCAAATTTTTATTGAGCTTGGAAATAATTGATTCAACAACTGTTTTGGAGTTAATTTTAAAGAAATTAAATAAATCCTCGGCCTTAGCGCTTGCACCGAAACTTTTCATTCCGACAAAAATTCCATTATCTCCAATAATTTTGTGCCAACCTTGCTCGACTCCAGCTTCAATTGCACAATAAACCATATCTGTATTGTCGCGAGCCAAAAGCTGTTTTTTATAATGATTTGGTTGTTGATCAAATAACTCTAGGCATGGAGCCGATATAACTCGAGTCGGGATATTTTTTTCAAGCAAAATTTTGTGCGCCTCAATTGCGATATGAAGTTCGGAACCGCTGGCAATTATGATTGCTTGCGGGTTAGAAGAATTTTTTACGATATAAGCCCCGCATTCAATATTGGTAGTTTCTTTTTCGATATAAGGTAAACTTTGTCTAGAAAATACAAGTGCCGAGGGGGTTGAAGTGGTTTTAAGAGCTTGATTGTAGCATATTAAAGTTTCTTCGGCATCGGCGGGTCGATAAACGTTCAAGTTTGGAATGGAGCGAAGCATAGCCAGATGTTCAATTGGTTGATGTGTTGGACCATCTTCGCCAAGACCAATCGAGTCATGAGTTAGTATATATAAAACTTGCTGGCGCATTAGAGCCGACAAACGAATGGCGGGCTTGACATAATCGGCAAAAACCAAAAAAGTTCCAGCGTAAGGGATGAAATTGCCATGCAATGCTAAGCCGTTCATAATAGCTCCCATTGCATGTTCGCGAACTCCGTAATGAATATATCGACCATCAAAATTTGATGCAGAAATTGCCCTCGTAGTGGAGGTTTTTGTTAATACTGATTCGGTTAAATCGGCTGAACCACCAAGCATTTGTGGTAAGTTTTTGGTAAAAATTTCTAGAACTTGTTGCGATGATTTGCGAGTGGCTTGATCGGGTTTAGTTTTGAGTATTTCAGTTCTGAAATCACTAATCTTTTGCTCAAAATCTTGCGGTAAAGTTTTGTGGATGATTAATTTGAATAATTCTTGTTGAGTTTTGTCGAGTTTTTCAAGTTCGCGGATAGAGTTTTGATATTGAGAGAGGCATCTATTTGAAGCTTCTTGCCATGTTTTTAATATTTCGTGAGGAATTTCAAAGGGCGGATAATTCCATTGCAAATTTTGGCGAGTTTTATTGGCTTCTTCATCGCCGAGTGGCGAACCATGGCACTTTTCGCTACCAGCTTTTGATGGAGAACCAAAGCCAATGGTGGTTTTGCAATCAATTAAAATTGGTTTTGATGAATTTTGCGCCGAGGCAAAAGCTTGGCGAATTTGTTCGAAATTATGGCCGTCAATAGCAATTATATCAAAACCCAAAGCCTTGAAACGCAAATGCATATCTTCTGAAGTTGCAACCGAAGTTTTGCCGTCGATTGAAATGGAATTGTTGTCCCAAATAACCACTAAATTATTTAATTGCCAATGGCCGGCTAGGGAGAGGGATTCTTGCGATATTCCTTCCATCAAACAGCCATCGCCAACTAAAGCATAAATTTTGTGGTTGAAAATTTTTTCGCCAAAGCGTGCTTTTAATAATTTTTCGGATAAAGCCATTCCAACGGCATTAGCAATTCCTTGACCAAGCGGTCCAGTGGTGGTTTCGATACCAGCTAGTTCTCCATATTCGGGGTGTCCAGCGCACTTTGAATGAAGTTGACGAAAGTTTTTTAGATCATCGATGGTAATGTCGTTATAACCGCTGAGATATAAAGCTGAATAAAGAATCATCGAACCATGTCCAGCCGATAAAATAAAGCGGTCACGGTCATGCCATTGAGGGTTTTGAGGATTAAATTTTAGAAATTCATTAAATAAAACTGATACAACGTCAGCCATGCCCATGGGCATTCCGGGATGACCCGAATTTGCCTTATTAACGTCATCAATTGATAAAAATCGTAAAGCATTGGCTAGGTTTTTGTTCGACATCGAAATTGTTAAATTATGTTTAAATTTTTTTGGAGAAGGAGGTTAAAATCTTAAAAATAATTTTATAAAATTAAATTCCTAAAATTAAATTTTAATTTGATTATTTGATTTTTTTATAAAGACTAATCGACCCATGTTTTAAAGCAAAGTTTAATTAATTTTTTTGAAATGCCCAACAAAATTTTATATAAAATCCGCAACTCTAGTAAGGGTTTTTATGGAATATTTCGCTTGATGCCAAATATTATAACTTTATCCAGTTTATGTATAACACTTACAGCAGTAAGGTTTTCAATGGTAGGAGAATACATGTTAGCATGCTCACTACTTTTATTTGCTGGTTTTTTAGATGGTATGGATGGCAGATTGGCGCGTTTTTTAAATTCATCATCAGATTTTGGTGCTCAACTCGATTCGTTAGTTGATTTTGTTAACTTTGGAGTTGTTCCAGGTTTTATAGTTTATTTTTGGATCAACTCATATGGAGATATATTTGGATTAGATTGGGCAATGTTACTAATCTTCGCCATCTGCGCGGCGATAAGATTGGCAAGGTTCAATGTCGATTTAAATGACAAAAAAGCCAAACCAATTTTACAGAAATATTTTTTTAAAGGAATTCCATCTCCGGTTGGAGCAGCTTTGACATCTCTTCCCTTAGTTTTGTATTTTGAATTTGGTCAAGGATTTTATTGTAATCAAGTTTTGGTGATAGCTTATGTTTTTATACTGGCAGTTATGATGGCGAGTCGAGTTCCAACTATTTCAATTAAAAAAATTCCAATTAAAAACAGCAATTTGTTTTTGACGGCCTTGATTTTAGGTTCGATAATTTTTGGCTTAATCGCTAAACCTTGGCTTACTCTGGCAATTATTGGGATCATATATGTTTTGTCGATTCCAATCACAATTTATTATTTTATAAAAATTTCAAATTCATAATTAAGCTATGAAAAAAATCCTTATAATTAATGGTCCAAATCTTAATTTGTTGCATCTACGCAATAAAGCGGTTTATGGCTCGGAATCCTTAGATAAAATTTCTAATGATTGTCAAGAAGTTGCAAAGCAAATTGGTCTTGAGATAAGTTTTGTTCAAAGTAACCATGAGGGCGAGATCGTCGAATTAATTCAAAATGCCGTCGATAATTTTGATGGAATTATAATTAACGGAGCTGGTTATACGCATAGCTCAGTTGCCATTCGCGATGCTTTAGAAATTTTCCAAGGTCCAAAAATTGAACTTCATATTTCTAATATTTTTAAACGTGAAGAATTTCGACATAATTCATTTTTTAGTGCCGTTGTTGATGGC
>VGDJ01000087.1 GCA_016869775.1 Alphaproteobacteria bacterium | reverse complement strand
TCTAGGCTTTGGATCATTGAAATTGGTGAATCGGTTTATTTTGCCAGTACTGATGTAGACAAAAGGCAGTGGTTGGTTTTTTAAATATTTCAGCTGTGCTTTGGCATAATTTTCACCTTGCTCTTCGTGGATATTGATTCGGTGACCTTCTTCTTCGCGCTTGGCTTCAATTACTCCGCAAGCTTTCCCATCGATAAATAAAACATAATCTGCAGGACCAACATCGGTTAGATATTCTCTAACCGCAACTCCTAGGCAAGATGATAAATTGATCTTTGCCATGCTTTGCACTTGCCAGCCTGCATCAACAAGATTTTTATCAATTTTATCTCTGGCAATTTGTTCGGGATTTTGATTTGTCATAGAAGTTTTGGAAATACAAAATATAGGCGGTTGGCAATGATTCGATTTATCTTTAAGATAGGTAATTGTTTAACTCAAATTTAAATTAAAATTTTAATCTCAAATTTCAAATCTAAAAAATTATTTGCATTTTGTGAAACTAACTTTTGAGGGGTTAAATAGTTTAAGTTTTTTGAAAAATTTTTCGAATCTTCATAAATTCAAATTCCTATAAATCAGACTCTATATAATTCGCTAAATTTGCAATTGCGTTGGACAATGCGTTGATTTTTTTAAAAAATATTTACTTACTTAAGTTTTATTATAAAAATATTTCCCTAACTGAACTAATTCCTAAAATCATCATTCAAATTTTAAAATCTTTTAAAACTTTTTGATTAACAATAATTACTTATGAAAAATTCTACCTCAGCTAAATTCGATTTGCCATACGCCGGCAAAGTTTCTTCTCATAAAAAAATTCTTTATAAAAATGCACGAATTATCGATCCAAAATCAGGCTTTGATGAGGTTGGTGATTTATTAGTTATTGGTGATAAAATTACTGATTTTGGCGCTGATTTTGCAAAAACGATTACCCAAAATTCCAGCATTAATGCTGATGAGATTGTTGATTGCCAAGGTCTGGTCTTAGCTCCTGGATTAATTGATATACAAGTTCATTTTCGTGATCCCGGTCAAACTCACAAAGAGGATTTGGCCTCAGGAAGCGCTTCGGCAGTTGCTGGTGGGATAACTACCGTTGTCTGTCAGCCTAACACCTCGCCAACACTTGATTCGGTTTTGACCTTTGAATATCTGAGGCTCAAAGCGCAAGAAGTCGCTCATTGTAATATTTTGGCTTATGGTTGTATCTCAAAATCCATGAAGGGTGAAGAGTTGAGCGATTTTTATGCGCTCAAAGAATCTGGTGCAGTTGGTTTTACGGATGATGGCTTGCCAGTTATGAATGCTAATTTGATGCGCAGGGCTTTCGAATATTCCAAAGATTTAAATGTTGTTATTGCTCAACATGCCGAAGATTTAAATTTAACTAACAAAGGTTGTATAAATGAAGGTAAAGTATCGCTCACGCTTGGTGTTCGTGGCATTCCAAATATTTCTGAATCAGTGATTGTCGAGCGCGATATTGCAATTCTTGAAGCAACTGGAGGTCGTTATCATTTGCTTCATTGTTCAACAAGGCAAGCGCTTGACGCTGTTAAACGTGCCAAAGAAAAAGGTTTAAATGTAACCGCTGAAGTGGCTCCGCATCATTTTTTATTGACCGATGAGCAAGTTTTAAAGTCTGGCACTCTTGCCAAAATGAATCCGCCACTTCGCAGTGAAGCTGATCGCTTGGCCTTAATCGAGGGTTTAAAAACTGGTTTGATTGATGCAATTGCAACTGATCACGCGCCTCACGATATCGCCTCAAAAGAAAAACCACTTGAAGAAGCGACCTTTGGGATTGTTGGTGTCGAAACTATGCTGGCTCTATCTCTTAGTCTTTATCATCAAAAAGTTTTATCGCTTCGTGACTTACTTGCCAAAATGACCTGCAATCCGGCCAAAATTATAAATTTTGATGGTGGAGAAATTAAAAAAGGTGGTCGAGCTGATTTGGTTTTAATTGATTTAAATCACGAATGGCAAATTGACTCGCAAAAGTTTTTTAGTAAATCGAAAAATTCTCCTTTCGATGGTTGGAAAGTTAAGGGTAGGGCAATCCTTACAGTTGTTGGTGGTAAGATAGTTTATCGTGCCTAAATTTGGGGGCATAAGATTATTCAATAAATTCTAGTTTTAAAAACTTAATCCACAAAATAGCGCATTGTATTTGATGATTTGGGAACTGGTGGGATATGGCTTCTCGGTATAACTGAAGTTGTTGATGATAATTTTTTGGAGTTTGATCGGGGATTTTTTCATCTGATTTATAATCTAAAATCAAGATCTCGGTTGGGGTAATTTTTAGCAAATCTATTCGCAATTTTTCTTGGTTAAATAGAACTTCGTATTCACATTTAATTTGGTTTTTAAGATTTTTATCAAAAATATCGCGGTAAATATTTGAGTTAAGATAATTTTTAATGATAATATTTATTTCATCGCAGTTTTGTTTTGAAAGTTGGTAATAATTTTGAAAATATTTTTGTATAAAATTAATTATCCAATCATTTGGCATGATATGGTTTTTACCTACAAACTCTAGGGCTTTATGCAAATAATCTCCAAAAATTAACGCTGAATTTATTTGATTAAAATCTGAATTTTTTTGGATATTTTTGTAGTGCGATTTTTCAAATTCATAATCGCTAATATTTTGATTATTTTCTGTCGATAATAAATTTTCATAATTCACTGCTATTTTATTTATAAAATTTTCGTTAAGTGAATTAATAATGTTGTACCAACATTTTTCGTCAGATTCTTTACTTAGCCCGGCAACATAAATTTCATCTTCGGCACGCGTTAATGCAACATATAAAAGTCGGAGATGCTCTTCATAATTTTGAGAAATTTTTGCATCAAAAATTTTTTTAATTTGATTATTTATTTTGGCATTTTTGGTGATCCACAAAGGAAAATCTTCATCCCAAATAATTTTTTCTCGATTATCAATTTGTTTTGAGTAGCTATAAAGACAATCAGGCATTATGACAATCGGAGCTTGTAAGCCTTTGGAAGAGTGGATTGTGGTAATTTTAATGCGATTTGAATGATTATTTGTAATTGAAATTTCGGGGTCAATTTTTTCAACAAATTCTAAAAAACTTTGCAAATTGGGTGAGTTTTTATTGCAAAAATCTTGGCAAATTAGCAAAAAATTATTAATGATCTCGAAGCCTTCTTCGCCAAATCTAGCAGTAATATTATTTTGATTGGCTGAGTTTTTTAAAATCGTAAAAAAGAAATCAAACGAATTATTATTTTTGGCTAAGTGAATGATTTGATTGAGGCTTTTACTATCATTTGTGTTTTTTAATATTTCCCACAAACCTAAATTTTGAGTGTTTTTTGCAACACAAACTTCAAGTAATTGTTGTTCATTATAGTTGAAGAATGGTGATTTTAGAAGGCATGAAAGGTTAAATTCATCGGATTGCAACAAAGCAAATCGAGCAATTGATAAAAAATCTTGAATTAATAAATTTTCGCTAAATTTAATTTTTCCAACACTTGCAAAAGGAATGCCAAGTTGTGCAAAATTATTTGCTAATTTCTCCATCAAACCGTTTTGGCGATTGCGTAAAAGAATCATGATGTCGCCATATTCAACTGCACGATTTTTATCGATAATTAATTTTCTAGAATTAATCCACTCCTTGATTTTGTTGGCAACGATTTTAGCGATAAAATCTTTGGATTGAGATAAGTTTTTATTGGCTTTAAATAAATCATTTATTAATGAATTTTTCGCTTCGATTGATGATGAATTTTGTTCAAATATTTTTTCGTCATATTGCCAAATCTCAACATATCCAGCGCTAGAGCGATATGAGTGATGATTTTTATATGCTCCGATTTTGCAAATGGCATTTTGAAATTGTGGATTTTCAAAAACGCAATCAACTAATCTCAAAATATTTTGTCCTGAACGAAACGAAACGTTCAGATCAATATTTTTTAATTCCTGATTAGATTTATGATTTAAATAATCATAAAAATCTTTAGTTTTGTTGATTTCGGCGCCTTGGAAACCCATTATTGATTGCTTTTCATCGCCAACAATAAAGATACTGCGACGATTTTGAGATTTAGATTCACCGCTAAAAAAATCATCGATTAATGCTTTAATGATTGACCATTGCATTGGATTAGTATCTTGGGCTTCATCAACAAGTAAATGATCGAAAGCGCAATCCATTTTTAACTTTATCCATTCACAATTTTTGGGATCAACAAGAACATGATTAGCAATATTAATTAGGTCGCTGTAGTCTAAAAAGCCATTCTCGATCTTAATTTTTTGAAATTCATCCAAAACTCTATCCACAATTTTTAGTAAATTTATACTATTTTCTATCGCAATCGATGCTTGAAGAAGTTGATTAAAATCATCAATTTTTTGATAAAAAACATTTATCTCATTTTCAAAAATTTCAGTAATTTTTTTAGAAAATTTTCGTGGCGTATATTCTTTGGTAAAAAAGGCTAAAACCAAAGATTCAAAGTTTTTAGGGTGAGGATTTTCAATAAATTGATTGATTAGATTGGCGGATTTATTGTCGTTTTGAGTACCATTAATGATTTTATCTGAAAAATTTTTTAGTTTATTAATGTTAATTTCGTTTAAAAAGTTAGAAAAAATATTTTCAATTAGTTGATCAGATTCGCTATTTTTTTGGGTGTTAATCTTGAATTTTTTATATATTTTGAAAGCAAGTTCGTCAATGTTTCGATTGACATTACGAATCTGAAAAATTTTATCTTTGTTGTTTAGTAATTGGGATATTAGTTCGTTAATTGTCGACTCACTGGTGAGACTATTTATTTTTAAAATTATATTTCTAAGCGACTCGTCTTCAATCGCCTGATTAAGGACATTTTTCTGACAATTTTTAAGTAAAATTTTGGCATGATTTTCATCGATTAATTCAAAATTTACTGGAATTTTTGCCTCAAACGGAAAGCTCTGCAAAATTCCTTTGCAAAAGCTATGGATAGTTTGAATTTTGATTTTGAATTCAACATCAAGATTGCTTATTAACAGGCTTCTAGCTTTAATAATTAAGAAATGATTGGGTTTTTTACCGCACAAATTAAAAAGTTTATCGATGAGCTCGTTTCATCGCAAATT
>VGDJ01000086.1 GCA_016869775.1 Alphaproteobacteria bacterium | reverse complement strand
GGTCATTTGGTGTTAGCTACTCTTCATACTAATTCAGCCTCTCAAACCATTAATCGTATCATAGATGTTTTCTCGGCTGAAGAAAAATCTGCCGTGCGTTCAATTTTATCAGGTTCAATTAAAGCGGTAATATCGCAAAGATTAATTAAGAAGCGAGACGGTGGAAGATGCGCAGCTTTCGAAATAATGTTAGCTAACTCCTCAATTCGCAACCTAATTCGCGAAGATAAAATTCCGCAAATTAACTCAATCATTGAGCTTAGCCGAAAAAATGGTATGTTACTTCTCAAAGATTCACTCAAAGATTTAATGAACAACGATATAATAACTCAAGAAGTTGCTGAAGAAGAGTTGTTGTCCTATGAATCGTAATAATTTTTACAATGAAATTACTTTTTCGAAAAAAATCCCTTGAGAACATTCTTGAGGGTGCCAAAAAAAATTCCTTTAAAAAAACCCTTGGAGTCCTTGATTTAGTATTTATCGGTATAGGCTCGATAATTGGAACTGGAATTTTTGTTTTAACTGGCCAAGCCGCCGCAGAGTATGCTGGTCCTGCAATCGCCTTGTCATTTTTATTTTCGGCTCTCGTTTGTGTTTTTGCTGGCTTGGCCTATGCTGAGTTGGCGTCAATGGTTCCAGTTTCGGGTAGCGCTTACACATATACTTATGCGGTAATGGGCGAGTTTATTGCTTGGTTGGTGGCTTGTGGCCTAATTCTTGAATACACGGTTGCTTCTTCAACTGTTTCGGCTGGTTGGTCGGGATATTTGGTAGGTATCTTAAAGCAGGGTGGAATTATAATCCCAGAATATTTAACCAAAGCACCAAGCCAACTTTGTGAAGATGGAACTTATTGCGCGTTAGTGAATTTGCCAGCGGTTTTTGTATCTTGTTTTATTGGAACTCTTCTTTACATCGGCACTAAAGAAAGTGTTATGATTAATCGCATTTTGGTTTCTGTAAAATTACTTGTAATTTTTATTTTTATTCTAGTGGCAGTTCCAAAAATTAAATTTGAGAATTATCAAGATTTTATGCCATACGGATGGAAGGGCGTTTTAAGTGGAACCGCAGCGATATTTTTTGCTTATTTAGGATTTGATGCTGTAGCTACAACTGCTGAAGAATGCAAAAATCCCAAACGCGATTTACCAATTGGTATTATCGGTTCATTATTAATTTGTGCATTGATTTATATAGTCGTCTCATTGTGTCTTACCGGAATTGTTAATTATAAATCGCTTGCCAACCCACAGCCTCTGGCTCAAGCTCTCAGAGATAATGGTAACAATATTGGTTCGGCGTTAGTTGGGACTGGAGCAATTGCCGGAATGCTTACGGTTCTTTTGGTAATGATGTACGGTCAATCGCGAATATTTTTTGTTATTTCGCGCGATGGTTTATTGCCCAAAATTTTTTCTAAAATTCACAAAAAACACCAAACTCCCTCATACTCCATATTGGTTGTGACAATTTCTGTAGCTTTAATTTCAGGTTTTACACCTATTCGTACCATGGGTGATATGAGTAGCTTAGGAACTTTATTTGCATTTTGCTTGGTATCAATCGGAGTCTTGGTATTACGAGTCAAAAGGCCAAAATTAGAGCGTAATTTTAAATGTCCTTTTGTCAATATTGTGGCACCACTTTCGATTATTGGATGCGGTTTTTTGATAATTAAACTTCTTGAAGAGCATTATAAACCTTTTCTGATTTGGTTTGCTTTGGGTATTATTTTTTACATTTTTTATGGCTTTAAAAATAGCTCATTATCCAAACCTCATAATCACAAATAATATAACCAACAACTTATATAATTTTTGTTGATTATTATAAACTACCTTAAATTTTATAGTTATTTATAACTTTAAATAATAATTAAGATAAAATATATCCTGATCATTATTTAGTCTTAATCCAATAACCTTTTTCATGAATATTTTTCGTAAAAAATCAATCGAAGCTTTGATAGCTTCGTCACAAAAAAACTCTTTTAAAAAATCTCTCTCGGCTTTTGACCTAGTTTTAATTGGCATTGGATGCACAATCGGAACCGGAATTTTTGTTGTGACCGGAACCGCATCTGCTACTCACGCTGGTCCAGCGATTGCCGTTTCATATTTAATATCAGCTTTAGTTTGTCTTTTTGCGGCTTTAGCGTATGCTGAAATTGCCTCGATGGTTCCGGTTTCAGGAAGTGCATACACCTATACATATGCTGTGGTTGGTGAGTTTGTGGCGTGGCTTGTCGGGTGGGGTTTGGTGCTTGAATATGGTATCGGAGCTTCAGCTGTTGCCAATGGTTGGTCGGGTTATATGGTTGGAATTTTAAAATCCGCCAACATCCTTTTACCCGATTATTTAACAAAACCAACTACCGCCGGAGGATTGATTAATTTACCCGCTAGCCTGATTGTTTTGTTAATTGGCTTAATGCTTTTCGTTGGAACTAAGCAAGGAGTTACATTTAATCGTATTTTGGTTTTTGTGAAATTAGTGGTAATTTTTATTTTTTTAATTGTCGCCACTCCGATGGTTAGAGTTGTTAATTATAGCGATTTTATGCCTTTTGGATTTTCGGGCGTAATGGCGGGTTCGGCGGCAATTTTTTACGCTTATATTGGCTTTGATGCTGTGGCTACAACTGCTGAAGAATGCAAAAATCCTAAGCGCGATTTGCCAATTGGTATTATAGTCTCGCTTGGGGTTTGCGCTTTATTATATGCAGTTGTTGCTTTGGTGCTTAACGGCATTGTGAATTACACAACGCTCAATAATGCTGAACCATTGGCGCGAGCTCTTCGAGATAATGGTAGTAATATTGGCTCGGCTCTTGTTTCGACGGGTGCGGTGGCCGGAATTACTTCAGTGCTTTTAGTTTTACTTTACGGACAGTCGCGCATTTTTTTTGTTATGTCGCGCGATGGTTTGCTTCCAAAAAAACTTAGCTCTATTCATAAAAAATATAACACTCCTCATATCAGCGTCATTCTGACAACCATTGGCGTAGCTTTATTGGCGGGGGTTTTTTCACTCGAAACTCTTAGTGAAATGACTAGTATCGGAACTCTATTTGGTTTTATAGTTGTTGCAATGGCGGTAATGATTTTGCGTGTAAAGCAACCGGATTTGAAGAGAAGTTTTAAGTGTCCTTTGGTTTTTGCTATTGCGCCACTGGCAATTTTATCATGCGGATATTTGACCTTTGAATTACTCACCAGAAATTGGTTTTATTTTTTAATTTGGACTTTATGCGGAATCCTAATTTATTTTTTATACGGCTATCGCAAAAGCGCTATTGCTAAATGATTTTTTAAAAAATATTCAAAATTTCTTTTGAAAAAAAATTAACAAAATGCAAAATTCTAAAAATAGCTTTTGAGCTCGGTTTGATTCCGTATTATTTCATAAAATTTCTTCACAAATGACCTCTAAAAAATTTGTTTACTCTTTCGGCGATGGCAATTCCGAAGGTGATGCTTCAATGAAAAATCTTTTGGGAGGTAAGGGCGCAAATTTGGCAGAAATGTCGAAAATGGGTTTGCCGGTTCCGCTTGGTTTTACAATTACCACCGAAGTTTGTGAAGTTTACTATAAAAATTCTAAACAATTTCCGACTGAATTAAAATCCCAAGTTCACCAAGCGCTCAGTCAAATCGAGCAAAAAATTGGTGCTAAATTTGGCGATGCTCAAAACCCGTTGTTGTTTTCTGTGCGCTCAGGAGCTCGCGCTTCAATGCCAGGAATGATGGATACCGTTTTAAATCTCGGTTTAAATGATCAAACTGTTCTGGGTTTGGCCCAAAAAAGTGGTAACAAAAGATTTGCTTTTGATTCATATCGACGCTTTATACAAATGTATTCAGATGTAGTTTTGGGGGTTGATCACTATAATTTTGAAGTAATTTTAGACGAAAAAAAACAAGAATTCGGCGCCATTTTGGACACCGATTTAACTGCCGAAAATCTCGAAGAAATCGTTAGTTTATTTAAACAAGAAGTTAAAAAAGAATTGGGTCGTGAATTTCCTCAAAGTGTCGAGCAACAATTATGGGGCGCTATCGAAGCGGTTTTTGCTTCGTGGATGAATGACCGTGCCATTACTTATCGCGCGCTAAATAACATTCCGGCCGAGTGGGGAACTGCTGTTAATGTTCAATCGATGGTATTTGGAAATATGGGCGAGACCTCGGCGACTGGCGTCGCTTTCACCAGAAATCCTTCAACCGGAGCCAAAGAGCTTTACGGAGAATATTTAATCAACGCGCAAGGTGAAGATGTTGTCGCCGGAATAAGAACTCCACAGTCAATTACCATTCAGGGTAAAGAACAGCTTGGTTCACAACTGCCATCAATGCAAGAAACTATGCCCGAAGTTTTTTTGGAGTTGGAAAAAATTTATAAAAAACTCGAAAACCACTATCGCGATATGCAAGATATTGAGTTTACGGTTCAAAATAAAAAATTATGGATGCTTCAGACTCGTTCAGGCAAAAGAACTGCCCATGCATCGGTAAAGATTGCGGTTGATATGGTTAAAGAAAAATTAATTACAAAAGACGAGGCGCTTCTTCGCATTGATCCCGCAAGTCTTGATCAACTTTTACATCCAACTCTCGATCCAAAAGCCAAAGTAAATGTTATTGCTAAAGGTTTGCCGGCTTCACCCGGAGCGGCTTCTGGAGTGGTAGTTTTTTCATCGCATGAAGCTGAAAGGCGAGCGCAGAACGGTGATAAAGTTATTTTGGTTAGGGTTGAAACTAGTCCTGAAGACATCAAAGGAATGCATGTTTCGCAAGGAATTTTAACAGCCCGCGGAGGCATGACTTCACACGCTGCGGTTGTTGCTCGTGGCATGGGGACTCCTTGTGTTTCTGGGGCAACGGGTTTGCACGTTGATAATTCTGGCAAGTTTTTTATTGCCAATGGCGTTAAAATTAAAGATGGCGAAACCATTACTATCAATGGCTCAAGTGGCGAAGTAATACTTGGAAGTGTACCTACTCTTAAGCCAAATTTATCAGGTGACTTTGAAACTATCATGAGTTGGGCGGACGAAGTTAGAAATCTTAAAGTGCGCACTAATGCTGAAACTCCGGCAGATTGTCAGGTAGCTCGCGACTTTGGCGCTGAAGGAATTGGACTATGTCGA
>VGDJ01000085.1 GCA_016869775.1 Alphaproteobacteria bacterium | reverse complement strand
TCAATTTTAGTCATGTTTTGAGTTACGCAAGATTGTAGCAACATGGATATTGTATGATTAGAATAATACGCATTTTATGTAAAAAATTCATGTTTTTAAAAGATCCTTGTTATGGAACATAAGCTAAAAATTGGTCAGTACTCTATTATGATTTTTTTTAAAAAAAAGTTCGCAGGTTATATAAACCGACCCCAGATGATTTTTCTCTAACTTTTTGGTACGGATGAGAAGCCAATAAAATCAAGGGTTTTCAAGGTTGGAGAATAGTTCGTAATCGGTATCACCCGAACCGCCATAATTTTTTTGAGAACCAAAGTTTCCGAGTAAATTTTTAGAAATTCCCAACACGCCTTATCCCGCCATTATTTGCAATACTCTGCATATTTTACGACTAATATTTTATGTTTACATTTCGCTTAAAAATCCTCCAAAAATCTCAAAAATAAATATAAAAGTTATCTCAGACCAGCAAATATAGGCAATATAACTGAAAAGATTTTTGCGCTGTTTATCGTTACTTTGTTTAAAGAGTTTAAACTTTAAGACTCTTTAATTGATAAAATTCAAAAAGATTTTTCGAAAGGAATTAGAGACTGGAGCGAATCTATTTGACGCAAATAGATGAAAATACACGCATATCAAGGCCGGATCGAGGCCGGAAGTGAATCTAAAGATTTTTTTGAAATGAGCCGAAGCTCTGAGTGAGTCGTTTTGCTTTCGCAAAAACTGGGGCTACTCTACCCCGCGATAAATGTTTAGATAAATTTTTTCGATAAATGATTATTTTTAGGAAGGACTTTAAAAAAGATTATTTTTTAAGAAAATTTAAAAACTTAAAACATCTTACATTTGTTCTTCAACATCGCAATTATCAACTTCGTAAACACTTAAAAAATTTTTAGATATGCAAATTATAATCCTTCTCACTTTGTCTAATATTTTTATAACTTTTGCTTGGTATGAACACTTAAAATTTAGAAAAGTTAGTTAATTGCCCTTCCAAAATATGCTTTAGAAGCGCCCGCAAATCACTTCGGTTACGAAAAATTTAGCGCACTAAAATTAAAAACTATTCAAGAAATTATATCTCTTAGAGTTTTGTATTTTTTAAGTTTTATTTGGATGAAAGATTAAACTGGAAACCACCCAGCAGGCTTTGGCCTGATTATCTTTACGACCTTTCTAACTTTCATGAAATTCTAAATATTAAATAAGGTGAGCATAAATTACGATTGTCTCTAATCAGATTTATTTTTGCCGATTGGCTTTGTGGTTAATTATAAAATAGCGCATAAGCTAACGAATTGTTAATAGCTTAATAATAAACGGCAAGATCCACCCAATCTAGCACACCTTCTCCTTTCTGAAAAATCTAAAAAATTATTTGAATTTTTAACTAAGATGATCATTTCATTAATTAATATTATTTTATTATCTGGAGCCGCCACAGGAGCTACTATTTGAGGAGGTTCTTTCGGCTGAGGAGGTTCTTTCGGCACACACCTGACCTACTGGACCTACTGGACCTACTGGACGTGTTGGAAAAAGACCTTGTCCAACACTAATAGTTCTGCGTGAAGCTTGCGGTTGATTTGTTGGCTCCTGAGGTGGCTCATTACCTATTGGCGGTGGGGTTGGAGCTTGCGTTGGATTTGTTGGCTTCTTAGGTGATCTTTTTTTTGGCGGTGGGGTTGGAGCTTGCGTTGGATTTGTTGGCTCCTGAGGTAGCTCATTACCTATTGGCGATGAGGTTGGATCTTGCGTTGGATTTGTTGGCGCCTGAGGTGGCTCATTATTTTCTTGGCTTTGTTTTGCCGACCCAGCTCGAAATAAATTTTTAATTTTTTGAAAAAATGAAGCGAAAAGTTCTTTGGGTGATTTATTAAATAGTTTTTTAAAAAAATTTATCATTTGTTAAGTATTTTTATTAAAATTTTATGAATCTTAAAAATTAAATATTTTCTAAATTATTAAAATTTTATTTAAAATATAATAAATTAAAAATTCTTTTTAAGAATCAATTTTTCAAAAAACAGCAAATTTACGAGCCTTATTTAAAGATTATTATTTATTACTAATTTGAAGTTTTTTTCCAAAAAAATAGGCAGAAAATATTTAAATTTTAGGTCCGATGGCACTTTCGGTCCGGAAATTAGATTCTTTAGCAGAACGAACTCTATTTGAGGGTGCTTCATCTTTAGATTCATTATCATATTTGCTAAAAATGTCATTCATAATTTTTACATATTTTCTTAAAGAAAATAAAAAACCGTTAGCTTCATCACTCAATTTTTGATCTTTAGTTTTTTTTTCAAAATAATCAAATGAGGTATATATTCGAAGAATGTTGAAGGCAAAAAAATCACTAGTATTACCCTTCAATTCCAAGATTCTTGCATCTGTATGATCAATTAGTTCTCTAAAAAATTCTTTTTTAAACTTTGAGCCCTCAATAGAAGTTAAAAGATCCTTAGCCCGATATTGCGCATAGGTAATAATTAGATTTTTAATACCAATAATTTCATCGCCTTTTTCATCAACAAATTTGATTCCAGGAAATATTTTTTCTTTAATTTTGCATTGAATATCTTTGTCATTGAAATTCAAATTATTATTAACTCTCATAATTCTTTCTTTAATCCTATGGAAGAAACTATTAATCTTAGTTAAATCTTTAGAACCGAAGTGATCTTGGAGTTTATCAAATTTTTTATTAAATTGTTTAACCAAAGGGTTGCTGTTAAGATCCCAAAGAAAATCAAAAGATTTACTCTTCAAATAGAAATCATCTTGGCTTTTAAGGTTTAAATCCGAAAAAAATTTCGCCAACATCAAACAATTAAAATATGAATCAAATAAATTATCTTTGTTATTTAAATTATGATAAAGAATTGAGTCAATTGGCATAATAATGGGGTATTCTTTCTCCAAATTATTTAAATTATTTTTCGCTTTTTCTATGGTATCGTCGATATATTTTTCTTTATCAGAAGATTTAGGTTTTTTCTGTAAATCAGAAAGAAATTCATTTGCTTTTTTTTCTGCAAGAGCCAAAGCTAGGTTGATAATTCCTTTGCCATTTTTATTTGCAAATTCACTTGGAAGGGGCTTTTTTTTTATTTCTTCATATATTTCAGTTAAACTAATATTGCTTAGATTTACCATATTATTTTTTAAATAGATTAGTGTTTATATAGTTGGATAAAATATTTGGTAATTTTTTAAGGTTCTTGGAATTTATTTTTGAGGAAAATTTTGGTTTTAATAATTTTTTAAAACTATTTGCGTACCTTGCGCGGTAAAACAAAAAAAGTGTTTTCTTCAATTCCATTCATATCTGAAACTTGCATTTCATCTTTGGATATTTCTTTGATTTTAGTGATCACTTCTTGAACTAAAATTTCGGGAGCCGAAGCGCCAGCAGTTAAGCCAATTTTCTCAACATTTTTAAACCAATTTTTTTGAATATCTAAGGCGCCATTAATTAAAAATGATGGCAATCCAGACTCCTCACCCAAATCGCGCAAACGATTAGAATTCGAAGAATTTTGCGCTCCAATCACCAACAAAATATCCACAATTTTACACAAACTCCTAACCGCATCTTGACGATTTTGGGTTGCATAACAAATATCCTTGGTCGCCAAACCTTTTTCAAGCGATGGAAACCTTTGTTCAAGTATTTCAACGATTTTTTTAGTATCATCGACACTTAGAGTTGTTTGCGAGACATAAGCAATTTTTTGCGAATTTTTGATTTGAATATTGCGAGCATCTTCTTCATTGGTAACCAAAATAACAGGCTTTTTGACACGCCCAGAAGTCCCTTCGACCTCAGGATGACCTCGATGTCCAATTAAAATTATCTCATAATCTTCTTCTTCGTATTTTTTGGCTTCACGGTGCACCTTACTAACCAAAGGACATGTGGCATCAATAACATCAAGACCTCTCTTAACGGCATCTTCTTCGACTTTATCGGAAACACCGTGCGCCGAAAAAATTGAAATCGCACCAATTGGGATTTGCTCAACCTCATTTACAAAAATTGCACCTTTTTTTTTCAGTGACTCAACAACAAATTTATTGTGGACAATTTCATGGCGAACATAAACAGGAGCACCAAACTTGGCAATAGCTTTTTCGACCGTTTCAATGGCGCGGGTTACGCCAGCGCAAAAACCCCGTGGTTTGGCAAGAATTATTTGCATATTTATGACATTTCAAGCATTTTACGAAGGGGCTTTTCAGCTTTGATTCTAATGGCTTCGTCGAGTTGAATTTCACCTCCAAATCGAGAATTATTTGCTCGCTCAGTAACTTCGAGAAGTTTTTCAAGATTATTAAGTTGCATGTGTGGACAATTATTGCAGGCCGAACAGCCCGAGGTGTTAATAAATGGGCAATCATAAAATTTTGCCTTTGGATTTATTTTACGCATTTGGTGAATAATATGCGGTTCGGTAAGCACAATAAATTCTAAACCTTGATTAATTTTAACAAAATTCAACAGCGATGAAGTAGAACCAATATGATGAGCATATTTAAGGAGTTGCTCAGGGCATTCTGGATGAGCTATAACCAAAGCGCTAGAATGATTGGCAATTAACTTTACCAATTCTTTTTCACTAAATTGTTCGTGAACAATACAACTTCCATTCCATAAAATCATATCGCGACCAGTTTGTTTGGCGATATATTTACCAAGATGTTGATCGGGAGCAAAAATTATTTTTTGGTTTTTTGGAATTTGAGAGATAATTTTTTGTGCATTAGTTGAAGTAACAATTATATCGCTTAGAGCCTTAATTTGTGCCGAACAATTAATGTAAGTTATTGCAATTGCATCAGGGTGAAGAGCGCGAAATTTAGCAAAATCTTGAGGTTGACAAGAGTCTTCGAGGCTACAACCGGCTTTATAATCAGGTATCAAAACTCTTTTTTGCGGTGATAAAATTTTGGCAACTTCGGCCATAAATTTGACTCCACAAAAAATAATTTCGTCAGCCGAAGTATTTGAAGCTTTGCGTGATAAATCGAGAGAATCACCAACAAAATCTGCGATATCTTGAATTTCAGAATCTTGATAAAAATGCGCTAATATTACAGCATTTCTTTGTTTTTTAAGTTGCAAAATCTGCTGTTCTAAAGATGGTAAAGTTTTAGTCATGATTTAGTTGAGTCCAGTTATTTTGTATACATCTTGCCTAGTTTGTGAAGCGACATCTTTGGCGTATAGCTTTCCATCTTCGATAATCTTAACAAGATAGC
>VGDJ01000084.1 GCA_016869775.1 Alphaproteobacteria bacterium | reverse complement strand
AAAAACCTCTCGCTCTCTACGATATTCTCTCATTTTATCGCGAATTAGCTCTTTTTCTTTATCTGTTCGAGCAAAATTAATAATTCCCCTGATAATGCTGTTATCAATATTTTGACCTCTCAAAATTTCGATTTTTTGACCTTCATTAGCATCTCGATTATGACTTAACTCAAAAACTGCTCGCATATAATCATCATTATCCGATGATTTAAATGTTTTTTTAGCAACTCTTTTCAACGAGTCAAAAGATGATTTTACGGCATGATCCGGTCTCTTTAAAATTTCAAACTTACCCATATTAACTTTTAAATTACCATCTCTAATGTTTTTCAAAAACTCATCCTTTTCTTTATTTTTGATGGACGCATCAGCATCTGATTTATTTTTATCCTTTTCTTCAATTTTATCCATTCTTTTCATGGCCTCAGAGGCTTCAGTTTTACTAAATGAGGTTTTAACAGTTTTATCTAAAGAAGAGTTTATTAAATTACCTCCCGGAGTGATCGCTTGTCTACCAGTTTGCATAGCAAGTCCAATTAAATTATTTCCAGTGTAATTAATTCCCGTGGCGTTCATTAATTTTTCATGATTGTTTATACCGTTGTTCATGGCATATCTTTTCATAGCATCATCTCTAACATTTCTGAGCGTTGTTTTTTGTTCTGCATGACTCATTTTTGATAATTCTAGAGCATGATTTTTTTTATATTCACTTATAGCATTATTTCCATATTTGGTAAGCTCAGCCCTCATCTTCATGTCGTTGGCAAATTGAATTCTAGATTCTTGTCTTTTTTCTTTAGCAATTTTTCCGGAAGCAAATAAAAAATTATCGGCGTTATCAACTGCTCTGCCAATTGTTGAGTTAAATAAACCACTTGCTTTTGAAGATATAGCTCCAAATATAGCTTTAGAGGCTTTGGCAACATCTCCGCCAACCGATGAAGCTTTAATTCCACCTGAAAGTTCAATTGCTAGATTAGTAAACAAATCTATAAATTTTTTCATAATGCCAACTACAATCCATAAGGTCAGAAAGGCATATATAGAAGGGGTGTTATCACTATTTCCAAAAGTACTTTCAATATTAACATCTTCAAAAGTAGATTCAGAGTTTGTGCCGGCTATAGTCCAAAAACTCATCAAAGAAATTGTTTTTTCAAGTAAAGTAAATGTTAAAACGTCACTCCAGCATACTCTGTATCCAATAGCTAATTTTAAAAACTCAAGGAACAGAATGTTAAAAAATGATAAAGTTAAAACTAAAAATATTTGTTGAAGCGAAAAACCAATCAGCGATTTTAGCCAATTATCAAAAATCTCTTTGGTTATGTTGAAAAATATCAGCAAGAAAACAAGTGGGGCGAGGGTTAGAAGTATACTATTAATTACTTGGCAAGTGATAAATAATAAAATTGAATTAGCGATCGCATAAAAATATAATAAAACACAATAAAATATTATTAAAAAATAAACCCATCCCCAAATACTTGAAAAAATTAAAGCTAAGATTTTATTTTGAACCGCAGATGAGATTAAGGTAGCAAAAACTTTATCAGTACTAATAAACATTAAGCTTTTATTAGAAAAATCATTTTGAGCGATTTTATTGGCAAGCAATTCAGAATTTTCAAACGTTTGCGCTACCCAAAAAGATAACATATCGACTGAATTTTTGAAAAATTGTATGAAAAATTTTTCAAACCATACATAACCAAGAGTTGGAGAGGTAAATAAATATACGATACCAACCTTAAGAATTATTCTAGTTATCTCCGAGTGCTTTAATTCATTGGTTCCAATCAAATATCCCAACCCATAAAACGAAAATAGTAAAATGACGGTTAGATTTAAAATATTTCTAAAATAATAAGAGCTTATTAAGTTATAATAGGCTGAAGAAGCAAAACCGGGAGTATCTTTATCTCCATCTATTTTATCAAAAATTGGCTTTAGGATTTTGTCAACTAATTCAATTTTTGAAGAATCTGGCTTCTTGACAGAAACCTCAACATTATATTTACCAATATTTTCAACATAACTGCCATCTGGATCATTAATTCTGAAGGCCAATCTATATTTTGCAATTTCATCAATATTTCCCGAATCATCATTGAAACATAAATATGATTTATCATCCTCATTTGAAATATCATGACATTTATTTATGCCACTTGGGTAGGAGGAGCCTGAAAGTTGAAGTTCCCTTAAGCCATTAAAAATAAATTTATTACCACCATCAGTTTGTTCTGCATTGCTCTGAGCATTTTTTTTCCACTTCATTAATATAGCCTTCTCTAAATCAGGAGTATCAGTGGTTGATTCGCATGATCCATCTTTGGTTTCTTTACATAATGATATATCCAAATACTCACCATTTTGATATGTTGGTAATGACTTTAAATCAAAAACTAATTCAGTTTTTAAGGTTGGAGTTGGAGAATTAAATTTTAAATCTTTAAAATTTGATGCATCATTAACTATTAAACCAAAAACCCTTCCCGAGCTTGGAAAAGTAATTGTTTCGGATAAAATATCACCACTTTGCGCTCCTTGAGTACTATATTGATAATCTTTTTTTACATTTAAACGGCCATAGATCATATCATCACTATCAATACCATAATTTTGAATTTCACTAATTGAGTAATTTGTTTTATCAGCTTCAGAAGGAGTAAATGAAGTGCCATATTTTTTTTGAAAACTTAAGTTTCTTGAGTTCGCAAAATCATAACAAGCAGGTAAAGGGCCAGTTATAACTGGACTGGCATTTAATTCGGCGAGCCTTTGTTCTTGACATTTTGAACAACTGGTTTGGGTGAATATTATATTTTTAGCTGGATCGCCTTTGCACGATGCGCCTGGAGAAGAAGTTGTGCAGTTACGTTTTTCAGTAGCACTTCCGCCTGAGCAATTTAACTTGTAACATTCTTGACGTGGACAATACGCCGAGTTAGTTACCCCAGTTGCATCAGTTTTATTTCCAGCCGCAACATATGCATCCAAAGCAATTTTTTTTCTTGAATCTTCAGCGCAATTGATTGTTGATAAACAGCCATATTGAGTATTTGCGGTAACGGTTGAAGAGGTTGAAGTTATTTCAAGACCTTCATACTGTTGACTTGGTAAATCTTGTTCTCCCAAATAATTTGCCCAACATTGAGGATTTGGAAAAGTTTGAGAAGGTGAAATAGAGCATAAAACCGCAGGTCGAGGAGTAATTTTAAATATCATACCCACTCCGCATTCTTTTGAATTAGAACTAATATTCCAAGATTGCTGAAAAAAACTTTTTTCAGGATAAATTCTTATGATTTGACCTTTACGAACATAAAACTCTGAAGTGAATGAACTTGTAACTGACAAATCTTGCAATGGATCAGAATCATGAAGATATTCATGATAATAATCATTTTGTTCATCAGTGTAAACTGTGTCGCTTTTTAATCTAAATTTTACTCCAACTTTTATTCCAAAAGCACCAGATTCTAAGGCATTACTTGGAGGATAAATATATGATTGTGAACCTAAGTCAGAAATACTAGCTCCACCACCACCCCCCGCAATCACTAAAAAATCATTTCTTAAATTATCATGAGACTCATCATCTCTGGTTATATAAATATATGATGCTGAACCGCCATTACCACCACCTCCTGAACCTTTACCGCCTTTCAAATATTGAGTTTGAATTTGATTCTTTAATGCAGAATTTGGGCAATCATCGCCTTTAATACCTCCACCGCCAGATTGAAGATTTAAAACAATAGAGTTTTTAGTTTTAAAATATTCTGATAAATCAATTTTTCCTTCAAATTTATCGCCATCAAAGCCAGATTTAGATCCGCAATTATTACCAAGACTTCCGCCAGCCCCTCCAGCAATTTGAAAATATAATATACAATTATTGGGATTAGCACTTGAGTCACAACCCAACTCACTTTTAACAATAGTTTTCGCAACCGATGAACCATTATCAGCGGTTTCCAGATCTTCATATTGTTGAGTAGTGTTATTGTATTTTTTTAAAATTATTTTGCCCGACTGACCATTGTCATTGACTTTACCATTTCCATTATTTTCAAAAGAAGAGATTTTATCAAATGAAGCAAATTCGGGGTTTATAAATGAAGTGCCGTTTTTGCCTTTTTCGCCACCAATATTGCCTCCTCCACCACCACCATTGCTAATAGAATCCCCGTTTTTTCCATCGCCATTATCACAAATTTTTGATTGAGATCCAGAAGAAATATTGCATGAAGCATTAAGAAGATTACAATTCGAAACATCAATTTTTTCATCAGCACATAAATTTGATTTAATTATTGAAGATTTTTTTGAATCACCGTAGTTACTTAAACCAACAACCACCTTTTCAACCTCTAAATTTTGATTATCGGGGGTCTTACTAAAATTTATATTATTTCCAAAAATATATGATTGCTGAACTAATGATGTCTTTAGGGTTTTAGTAATTAATTTTTTTTCTCCTTGTGGGTTTATAATTCTTGCAGATAACTTGCACGTTGGATTTGCGCCGGTTACATGCATTTTAAATTCAACAAAACCTGAAGTTGGCATAATAATATCGCGATATTTTTTAGCCGAAATGTCTATTTTTTTATAACAGGGTTGATTATCAAGACTTGAAGTAGGAATTCTATCGCTAGGAGTAATATTTATTGAGCTTCCGTTATAGAACGGTATATCAAAAGATGAATAATTTGGATTAAGCGATAGATTATTTATTTTATAAACATCATTTGCACCATCTTTAATCGCTACATCAACTTTATAATTTGAACAAGATCTATCATCAATTCGTAAGTTAATATATGAATCAGCCCCAACCAAAACTCCTTGTGCAGTTCCAGTTGGATTTGAATCATTTAAAGTTATTGACTCTAAAACATTTTGAAATTCATCTTTTGAACTATAATCAACTGAATTAGATCTCACAAATCCGCCAGCAGTTCCAAAAGTATTTTCATTTTCATTATTAATGCCATAAGCCTTGGCAATACTCTCAGAATTGGTTGTATATGAACATTTTATTTTTGTTCTTTCATTTAAATATAAAGAATTATTACATTCGATTAACGAACTTGGATCGGGATTTATAGCTTGAGGATTATCGTATAAAGATTGATCGAGCTGAGAAGGAAATTTCTTAAAAACTACAAGATTTCTTCTAAGAATTTTTTCAAGATTTAGGGGGTTATCAGCTTTCTCATTGCCATAATATGAGTTTGAACTAACAATTTTAAAATTATAAGAACCATTTAATTTTTCACCCGACTCAGATTTTATGTAAGACGAACTAATATTTTTATAAA
>VGDJ01000083.1 GCA_016869775.1 Alphaproteobacteria bacterium | reverse complement strand
ATTTTTTCGAAGACGATTTTCGACACTGGGATTGCGTCGCTTTTTTTATAAAAGCTCCTGATCCCGTCTTTGCTTTAAGAGCAAAGACCTCGGCCATTCGTCCATAATGTTATTCTTTATCTCAAATCGCTTTTCTTAAAATTACTTCGTAATTTTTTCGAAGACGATTTTCGACACTGGGATTGCGTCGCTTTTTTTATAAAAGCTCCTGATCCCGTCTTTGCTTTAAGAGCAAAGACCTCGGCCATTCACAACTATTATTTGGAAATTTAAGGGTCGAAATTTTATAAAAATCTTTCAATAACACAAGCCGACATTTCAAAATTTGCCGACAATTTTAATGATAATTGCGAAAGATCGCCATTTGGTAATCGGCGATAAAATTTTGATATTTAAGGAAAGCGATGAACTTGTTAATTTTGGCCGAAGCAACTTCTTGTTCGCGCAAATTAATTAAGAAAAAATCACTGTGGCCGTGGGTAAAACGATCTTTCTCAGCCTTTTCTAAAATTTGAGAGAGCTTGAGTTCTTCTAGATAATTTTTATAAATTTGTAAAATATTTTGAATTGAATTGCTGAGTTGAAAAATTTCATTTTTGATTTTATCGCGATAAAACATTTCTTCATATTGAATAGCCTTTATTTTCGAGGAGGCGCTGGCAATTTTACCCTTAGCAACATTTTGCTGGAGCGGTAATTCAAAATCTAATTTAATCTGATTATTGGTTTGGGATCTAGTTTTTGGGCCATGTCCTAAATCTTTTGAGGCTTCAAACTGTAAATCTAACTTCGGTTGATATAAATTTTTAGCTTGCAATAAATTCGAATTTTCTTGCTCAATTTGAACCCGCAAAATGCGCAGTTCAGGACGATTTTCTATTGCAAATTCAAGATCTTTTTTTGCATCAAAATTAATTTCAAAATTATAACCAAAATCGATTTTAGGAAGTTGATTTAAGTCAGCTACAATCATGGTAGAGTTGGCATCGCGATAATACATCGATAATGAAATTGCGCTATTTTCGAAGTTATTTTTTGCTTCTTGCACAAGACTTTGTCGATTCAAAACATTGCGATGATTTTCAGTCAAAATTATTTGCGCAATATCACCTTTTTGATGGCGAATTTTAAGTTGTTCATCACGCTTTTTTGCCAGTTCGTAAAGTTCGTTATAAGTTTGATAAATATAACCAGCAACGACCCAATTCCAGTAAGATTTTGTAGCGTCGCGGGCGATTTCGTTTTTGACTTTTTCAAGTTGAGATTGGCTTTCTTTTAGCTCGAGTTGCGAGGTGATGAGGTCGAGTCTTCCGCTGTCGATTGCACGATTGCGTAAGAGCGAAACACTCCCACCGATACGATATTCACCGCCATCATTGGTAAAATTATTACCGTCATAATCGGCGAAATTGCCAAATGATTTGCGGTAACCGCCATAAATTTTTGAACCCAAAAAACCATTTTGTTTTTCGATAGAAATATCGTTGATTTTACCGTCATAAAAACCACGAGTTTTATCTTGATATTGGTTTTTGATTTTCACATCAAAAAAACCCCTACTCTCTAAAATCTTTCCTTCTTTAACGGCAACTTTTTCATAAAAATTTAAAATTTGCGGATAATTTTTATGGGTTGATTCAAGTATTTGAGATAATTTAAGAGTTTGAGGTTCTTCAATATTTTGATGAGTTTGATTAACTGATTTTGAAGCTTTGGCGTGATTTTGAAAAAACAAAATTAGCACAAAAAAAAGTAAATTTATTAACTTTAAAAATGTTAAAAAATTTAATTTATTGATCATTTTTTAGAGCTTCTTGGGGTTTAATTTTATCATTAAAATCGGGAGGAAAACCGTTAATTTGGCGCCACAATTCATAACCTAAGCGCACTTTATCAAGAAGCACCCAACCATAAACTTTGGCACCATGATTCAAAAAGCGTAAGTCTGGCCATTGTTCGTTTGGGTCTTTGGTGGCAATAACCCGAAATTTACCATTTTCAGAAACCGCAGGGTCGACCGAAACTACAATCGCTCCAAAAGTTCCAATGGCGATTTCTGGCCAACCACTGAATTGAATTGCGGGCCAGCCTTCAAATTGGATACGCACCTTGCGTCCTTTATAAATTAAGGGCACATCATTGCCACTAACATATAGCTCGACCGCCGGATCATGCAAAGTTGGGGCAAATGACGCAATTTTGTCGCCAATTTTCACAGTAGTTGAACTATCAGAAGCTAAAACTTTTAAAATTATACCATCGCGAGGGGCGTTAATGAGTTGGCTTTCTTGGCGCGAAAGCTTTATGGAAGAGTCGGCAACTTCGGCTGAAGCGCTTTCGACCGCCGACAATAATTTTTTATATTCGATTTTGGCATCTTCTAAATTTTTGCGCGAAGATAAACCTTTTTCAAATAATTCAGATTGTCTTTCAAAGTTGATTTTTGAGGTCTCGGAGGCCATTTTTGCAACGACAACTTTTCGCTCTATAGCTGACTTTTCAGCACGAAGTCGATCAATTATTTGCGGATCATTATCGATAATTTCAACAATTTTATCACCAGCTTTAACCCTTGAGCCATCTTTAACAAACCATCGATTAATGCGCCCATTAACCGTTGCATGAATATTTTGAGCACGATTATTGGGATCAAGCGCTAAAACGGTTCCAAAGCCCTTGGCAGTCTGGCGCCATGGAGTTAAACTTAAAATCAAAACTAGCAACAATAAGCCACCTACAATAATTTTTTTTAAAACTTTAAGTGGACGCGGAATGTTGATAGAGTTCAGGGCGTGGAATGAGTTTCTAGCCATTTTTTTGTTCAAATTTATCTAATTCAGAAATTGATTTAAAGTGATGAATTTTGTTTTCATCGATAAATAAATACTCATTAAAATCGAGCATATCATCGCGTCGGTCTGAGAAATATAATATCATTGCTTCGTGGTTTTTGGTTAAAAATTTTAAAATCTCACGACGTGACGCTAGGCCAAGCATATCTAGTACTTCGGTGATGATAATAATTTTTGGGTGCTGTAATAGGCCGCGCGCAATTTTTAGTAAAATCTTTTCCGATTCGGAAAAGGGGTAACCACTTGGATTAATTTTTTGATTTAAACCATCTTTAAATCTCTCAAGAACCTTATCTAGGCCAGTGATAAATAAAATTTCGTTTAAGAATTTTTTATTAATATTTTTATCGTTAAAAGTTAAATATTCAAAAATTGTACCCTCGATAAAGCTATGATTATCAACGATTGCGATGTGGGAGCGTAGATTGGCTAAATCAATATTTTCAATATCAATATCATTAAATTGCAAACTGCCTCGAATTGGTTTTCTAAGACCATAAATAAGCTCTATCAAGATTTTTTGGTAAGTTAAATTTGTGGTTGAAATTAGATAATTTTTTTGAGCTTCAAGATTCAAATTAAAATTAAAATCACGACCGAAATAATTATCGATCACATTATTAAATTTTATGCAGATTTTATTATTGTTGATTTTTTCGCGGGCGGAATCTTCTTGGTCAACATTATAAAATTGCGATAACTTTTCAGCCGAGCTCGCAATCTCGTAAAAAATTTCAAAATCTCTGCCAAGCTCAGAAATTCCATATAAAGTGGCAGATAAAACAAGTTCGGAGGCAACCAATTGGCCGATTGATAATTGACTTTTAATTACTAAATATCCACCTATGATTAATAGACTTGCGCTGGCGATTGTGTATAGCGCAAGCATTAGGCATATTTGTAAAAAGGCGTATTTAAAGTGTTTTTTTCTTTCAAAAAGATATTGCTCTGTCAAAAAATCGGTTTTAAAAACTGCATATTTTTGGCCAATTTCTGATTTGAACAAAATATTGTTACGGGCAATATCTTCAAGCCACGAAGCCATATCATATTTTCTTCGGCTCGCATAAAATTTTGTAATGAAACCATTTTTTGAAAACACCAACCAAATTATTACAATAGCAAAAATTATAAGAAGCGAAAAAAATAATAATAATGGATGATAGAATGCTACCAAGATAAGCCCAGCAAAGGTCTGCAAGATAAGAGTGAAAGTTTTTATTAAAACTTTTGGCATGGTTTTTTGAATATTAATTACATCAAAAAACCGATTTATAAATTCGGTTTGATTAGCTTGCTCAAAATTTTCATGTTTAGCATTAATCACTGAAAGAGTAATGTCAGCGGTCATGCGCGCAAAAAATCTGCGTTGGAAAATTTCAGCAACATAAATTTGTAATGCATTTAGAATTGATGAAAAAGCGAGTAGTAATAATAAAACGCAACCCAAAATTAAAATGGGTTGAAACATGGCAGTAAAAGCCACTGAATTTATTAAAAGTTGAACTGAAATAGGCAATGCCAAACTTAGAATTGCAATGGCTATACCATAGATTATCGTGGTTGAATAAAAATTCTTTTCTTCGCTAAGGATTTTTTTTAAAAAATATTTGATATTTGGATTAGATAAATCATTGCTAAAAGGCTTGTAGAGCTTTTTTGAGGATAGTTCGAACTGTGGCATGATTTTTCAAAATATTAATCAAAACTATGAAAATTAATTAAATAAAATTTATGTCAGTTTTCAAAATTGACAAGATTTTATTTTTATAATTTTATAAAAAATTGAATCTATTTTTTATGATTTTTAGGGTTTGATTTTTTGGTTAATATTGCCCAAAAGTTTTGAATAAAAATTTTGGTTGGCCAGAAGTTGTTTTGGGGTGAATAAATATAAAGAATTGACAGAAACTTTTGGCCAATCCAATTCATTTAAGTGAACTGAATTAGCCAAATTGTACTATTTTATTAATTGAGCTTCTTTTCGAAACTTATTGGCCATAAGGCCAGTTCCCGCAGGAATGAGTCGACCCACAATAATATTTTCTTTTAATCCTTTTAAATGATCTATTCGACCCTGAACAGCTGAATCTGTAAGGACTCGAGTAGTTTCTTGGAATGAAGCAGCCGATATGAATGATTTTGTTTGCAACGAAGCCTTGGTAATTCCGAGGAGAACAGGAGAACATTCAGCTGGCTTCATTTTGCTATCGATCATTCTGCGATTAATAGATTCAAAAACATCTCTATCAACATACTCACCAGCTAAGAGTGTTGTGTCTCCAGTATTTGTAATTTCAACCCTTTTCAGCATCATTGATAATATTACTTCGATATGCTTGTCATCAATTTTAACGCCTTGCATACGATAAACTTTTTGAACCTCGTTAACCATATATGATGTAAACGCCTGCATTCCTTGAATTTTGAGAATGTCGTGCGGAACTAGATTTCCATCAACTAAAACATCACCCCTTTTTACTGAATCTCC
>VGDJ01000082.1 GCA_016869775.1 Alphaproteobacteria bacterium | reverse complement strand
GTCATAATTTGATTAAAAATTGTGAGATTTGTTGTTTTGTTTGATGGCGGGCGATTCTATTAACGATAAAAAATTCGTCAATAAATTTTTTAAGAGAATTTCTCATAATCCATATAAACAATTTTGATGTTTAGTTATCAATTTTATCGAAAAGCAAAATTTGTAATTTCGAAAAATATTTAAAATTGAAATTCTCTTGTCTCGATCAAACAAGAGCAAAATAATTATGTTTTAGATTTTTTGACTAAGTGCTAATATGGTCTCATAAAGGCTTATGTAGGTTTCAGCGCTTCGGTTTGCTCAAGAGCTTAAAAAAACCTGAATTTTGGCAATTAGGTTTTTGCTTACGATAAAGCTTGATCAATCAAAACTTTTTGCTCGCGCGCATGATATGAACCATAACCAGTTGCGGGTGAAGCACAAGCAATACGCCCAACATATTTTGGTCGAGAATTTTTATGTTTAATCGTAATTAAAATTTCTTCGATTAAATCATCAACAAACTTCCATGCGCCCATATTTTTTGGCTCTTCTTGGCACCAAATAATTTCGGCATTTTTATATTTTTTAAGTTCCAAACCCAATTCTTGAGAAGGAAATGGATAAAGTTGCTCAAGGCGAATTAAAGCAATATCGTTGATTTTTTTGGCTTCACGAGCTTCAAATAAATCGTAGTAAACCTTACCTGAACATAGTACCACTTTTTTAATTTTATCATCAGAAACCAATTTTTGAGATTCAGGGATAATGGTTTTGAAATTTTCTTGCGTAAATTCACTCAAATTTGAAACAGCTAATTTATGCCGCAACAAAGATTTTGGCGACATTACTACCAACGGTTTACGATCTTGACCACGAATTTGACGACGCAAAGCATGGAAAAAGTTGGCCGGATTGGTGATATTTACAACGCGCAAATTATTATCAGCGCATGCTTGTAAGTAGCGCTCAAGTCGAGCTGAAGAATGTTCCGGACCTTGACCTTCAAAACCATGCGGTAAAAGCATAACTAAGCCCGATTTACGAAGCCATTTCACTTCAGATGAAGCAACGAATTGATCAAAAATTATTTGAGCACCATTGGCAAAATCGCCAAACTGCGCCTCCCAGATTGTTAAAATGTCTGGCGCTGAAAGCGAATATCCATATTCAAAGCCCATTACACCGTATTCTGAAAGGACTGAGTCATGAACTTCAAAATGAGCTTCATGCGAGATTGGTGCAAAAATATTGTGTCTTTGCCCAGTTTTAGCGTCGTGCAATATCGAATGGCGATGCGAAAAAGTGCCCCTACCGGCATCTTGGCCAGTAATTCTAACGGCTTTACCTTCGGCAATTAGTGACGCAAAAGCCAAGCTTTCGGCAGTTCCCCAATCTATATCTTTACCATCTTCGACTACTTGTTTTTTGGCCTCAAGTTGGCGTAAAATTTTTGGATTTACATTAAAACCTTGCGGAATTGAGGTAATTTTGGCGATTAAATCTTTAAGAATTTTGTCACTAACTGCAGTTTTAGGAATTGAACTATCGCCATCTTTAATATTTTGCCACTCACCTTTTAACCAATCTGGCTCAAGGGCTTTGTAAGAAGAGGCTTGATTAAATTCATGATTTAGATGAGCCTCAAAATCAGCCACCATTTTGTCATATTCGGCTTGCGAAATTGTTGATTCGTTAAGCAATTTTTGTGAATAAATTTTTTCTAAAGATGGATGATCTTTGATTTTTGAATACATGATCGGCTGAGTGTAAAGCGGTTCATCGCCTTCATTATGTCCGTATTTGCGATAACAAACCACATCGAGAACGACATCTTTTTTGAAGATTTGGCGATATTGGCTTATAAGGCCCGCAATCTTGACCACCGCCTCAACATCATCGCCATTAACATGAAAAATTGGTGCATCAATGGATTTTGCTAAATCAGAAGCGTATTGAGTGCTTCTGGAGTCAGTTGGGTTGGCCGTAAAACCAATTTGATTATTGATAATAATATGAATTACCCCACCAGTATCATAGCCCGCGGTACCGTTCATAACCAAACTTTCAGCCACCGAACCTTGACCAGCAAAGGCCGCATCGCCATGAATTAACAAAGCCAAAGCTTGAGTTCTAGAAGCATCACCAAGCAAATCCTGAGTTGCCCTAACTCTGCCAGCAACCACGACGTTAACGGCTTCAAGGTGCGAAGGATTGAAGGCTAAGGATAAATCTATATTTTTACCATCGATATTGCGAGTTGAGGAATAACCCATGTGATATTTAACATCGCCAGATTTAGTTATATTTTCGGGAATACTTGGAGTTCCTTGAAATTCGGCAACCAAGCGATGATAAGGCTTGCCCAACACGCCCGTAAGAGTATTTAGCCTTCCACGATGCGCCATACCAATAATGATTTTTTTGACACCACTGCGGGCAGATTCTTGAATAATTTTTTCAACCGCACAAATAGAGGCTTCTCCACCTTCAATCGAGAATCTTTTGGCACCTGGAAAGCGTTTATGCAAAAATTGTTCAAAGCGTTCAGAGCGAATAATTTCTTGTAAAACTTTATGCTTTTCTGCTTTAGAAAGCTCGGTAAAGGCAATACTCTCGACTTGGTTTGCAAACCATTCTTTTTGCTTTAAATCGCCGATATGCTCAAATTCACAACCAACCGAGTTACAATAGATATGGTTAAGATTTGCTACAAGTTGCGACAATTTGGTTTTTTGACCGTTTAAGTTAAGTTCTTTTTCGAGATCGGAACTATCGATGTCATTATTTTTTAAATCTATTTCGTGGACATATTGAGGTGAAGTCAAACCCAGAGGATCTAGATTTGAAGCCAGATGTCCAAATCTTCGATAATTGGCAATTAAAATTTTTAAACGCACCTCAAGATCTTTTGAGGCAATTAAATTGGTGGTCTTACCATCTTTTTTGGCGATTTCTTTTGAAGAATTTGAAGAAATATCAAAATCTGGCGAACCAATAACCTTAAGATTGCGCTTGCCCCATGATGGCCCGTTATAATCGGCTAAAATTGATTTTATTTCATCGTGATTTTGTGCAAAAAATTCTGCCCAAGAAGAATCAACCGCTTGAGGATTTTGTAAATATTTTTGGTAAAGCTCGTTAATGAAAACAATATTGGCACTAAAAAGCTGTGAAGAATTGTTGGGTTGTTGCAACATATTAAAATTTTTTGAGAGTTTTATAAAGTGAGTGGCGATTTTAATATCTCAAAAACTAATTGCAATAAACTAAAATCAACTCCACTTTTATAATCAGAATTACTCCCAAAAGAACTTGACTAAGATATAATTAGAATAAAACACTCATTAAGGTCACAAAAATTTTTAAAAAATCGATGGCTAAAAGAGGTAAGTATTACTGAGGAAGTTTTAATGAAATTGTAGATTTTTGCGAGGATTAATTAATTTGCCAAATCAAGCATTTGGTAGCGGAGGAGGGGATCGAACCCCCGACACGCGGATTATGATCCCGCTGCTCTACCAACTGAGCTACCCCGCCAAAAATTGTCGAAAAATTATATTTACGAAAAGTATTTATAAATCTAAGTCACAAGTTGAAGAATTAAATTTATTTGGTCATCACAATAAATTCTGGCTTACAAAAATTCAAATATTTTCTTTTCGACAATTTTTTATGAATTAACAAATATTTAAGATAAATAGCGGATTCTTGGCGGATTCTTGGCGGATTATTGGCAGATTATTGAATTTGTATGCAAAAAGTAGAATTTCGTTATTAATAATTTTAGTGCTAAATATATACTACTTAACAGTTTTTGTTATTTTATAAATAATTATACTAACTAAATATTTATTTTACTGTTTGTGTGATTTTATAATTTTTATTTAATAATTATAGTTTTGTACTAAATTAAAACAATTTATAAAGACTTATATTTTATATTATTATTTATTTAGATTTATTATTAACTATATTTAATTTTTATTTGAAATTTTATTAACCTTAATTTTCAAATATATGGAACTAAAATCAAAAAACTTAACTATTTCAATGCCATCTGATTTATTCTATTCCCTAGAAAAATCAGCTTCTGCACTTGATAGAAGCAAAAATTATCTGGTTAGAAAATCTTTGGAATTGTTCTTGATAAATAACAAATTTTATCAAAAACCTGTTAAAAAAATTAATGCCGTTAGAACTCGCAAAAAAAGAAAAGTTTTGGCAGGATTAGCTCAAGCTTAATAAATGGACACCAAAATTAATTATAAAACATATATTATACACCACAAAAACCCACTCATCTAAATTATATCAACAAAAGTTTTTCGAATTTCTTGATTTGATCTCTTAGAATTGCCGCTCTTTCAAAATCTAAGTTAGTAGCGCATTCAAGCATTTCTTTCTTCATTTTTTCTATATCTTCGAAACTAATTTTTTGACGCTTTAAATCTTCATCGTTTTTCTTAGAATATAAATTCTCGAGAGCCGAGGTAATAGGTTTTTGGGTAGTTTTAGGCGTAATGTTATGTTTTTGATTATACTCGATTTGAATATTGCGTCTCCGCGCAGTCTCAGCCAGAGCTTTGATTATGGATTTAGTTTCTTTATCGGCGTATAAAATCACTTTACTTTCCGAATTTCGGGCAGCTCGACCGATAGTCTGAATCAAAGAAGTTTCATTGCGTAAAAAACCTTCTTTATCAGCGTCTAAAATCGCTACCAAGGCGCATTCAGGAATATCCAAGCCTTCGCGAAGCAAATTAACCCCAACCAAACAATCATGTTTTCCTAGACGCAAATTTTGAATAATCTCGATTCTATCAAGAGTATCAACATCGGAGTGCATATAAACTACGTTAATTCCCATATCCAAAAAATAATCGGTAAGATCTTCAGCCATTTTTTTGGTTAAAGTAGTTACTAAAGTTCTAAATCCTCGATCTCTGACCATTTTAACCTCCTCAAGCAAATCTGCGACCTGATTTTTGGCACTTCGAATTTCGCACACCGGATCAAGCAAACCCGTAGGGCGAATAATTTGTTCGACCACTCTACCCTCAGATTTTTGCAATTCATAACCGCTTGGAGTTGCAGAAACATAAATGGTTTGAGGTTTAAAACCCTCCCATTCACTGAATTTTAGCGGACGATTATCAAGCGCGCTCGGCAAACGAAAGCCATGCTCAACTAAAACAGATTTACGAGCATAATCACCTTTTGACATGCCATCAATTTGTGGAACCGAAACATGACTTTCGTCAACGAATAGAAGGGCGTCTTGCGGTAAATATTCAAATAAAGTTGGTGGCGGAAATCCTGCATCGCGACCCGTTAAATAGCGCGAATAATTTTCAATACCTTTGCAACTCCCAAGTGAAACCATTAACTCCATAT
>VGDJ01000081.1 GCA_016869775.1 Alphaproteobacteria bacterium | reverse complement strand
ATCGATTCTCGATTTAACTCCAAGCATTGACGCACCCAACACCAAAACCTCATCATATTTTTCTCTCGATGGCGCCACTTCATCAATAAACCCAATTTGCTTAAAACACTCAATTATCGCCGACCTGTCTGGTTCGCTAAAAGAGCCACTGCTCATATTTTGCCTTTCAACACCTTGGCCTCGATATTTGTTATAAATATTGCTTTGAAAGAGCGCGTCAAGTTCTGCTAGAGATAACTCCGTATTAAGAATTTTTTTTGCTAAATCATCATTAAAATTTAATGCAGATTCTTGTTTTTCATCAATTCCACCGGCGATAAAAATAATCTTAGCAAAGCTTTTTAGAGCTTCTTGACCTGAAATTTTGTATACTTCTTGCGCGATTTGCTCAATTGTTTGCGGTTCATTTTGTTTCATATTTTTTAGATAATTTTTCTTGAATTAAAATTGCCAGTATTAATAAAAATAACCCAGCGGAATAAAGAAAATTCCAATTCGCCATCGTTAATTTTAAAAAATAAAATTGCGGTTCATCGCACTTTATCGCCTTAGTTGATAGGATTGCTTGCCTTAGTTGCTCTAAATCAGATATGTTTTCTAGATTTTGTGTTGCACAAGTTTTTGGACCATCAAACCACTTTAGCTCAACTCCTGAATGGTAAAATGCAATTATGGCGTTTGTTAAAAAAAGTAGCGCACAAAAAATTGTGGCAATTTTTAAATATTTTTTTTGCTTCAACAAAAGCGCTAAAAAAGAAATCGCGATTATAACAAAAAAAGGTTTGCGTTGATAATAACATAAAATGCAAGGCTCTAAACCAAAAAAATATTGCGAAATATAGGCCATAAAAAGTGCCAAAAAGGAGCTCAAAAAAGCAATAATTAGTAAAATCTTTAAAGGATTTTTTTTATAAATTTGGACTAAACTTTTTATGATTTTTGGCGTAAACATGAACAAAGATTAATTCTTTTTTAAGATTTCTTTCGCTAAATTTTTTCTAAGCTCAACCGCTGGCTGATCAAAAGGATTAATTTTTTTTGCATAGGCTATAATTATGGTTTCAAGAAACATTTGCATCATTAAACTCGCGATAGTTTTTTCGTTAACCTCAGAAATCTCAATAGTTCGGATCGGCAATTTTTTTTGATTTAAAACTTCGATAGTTGTTTGATATTCGATTTGCAAAATTTTCGACAAATTTTTGTTACCAAATAGCGTTTCGCATCCCTTTATATCCTTAATCTTAAAATCATTTTTATGATTTTTAGAAATCAAAAAAGTAAAAAATTTATCGCGATTTCCTTCAAGATAAAGTTGCAATTGGCTATGCTGGTCAACTGTTCCCATTGAATTTATTGGAGTTGAACCAAAAGAATTTTTGCCAAGAGATTCGGCCCAAAGTTGTCGATACCAATCGGTAAAATTTTTGAAATCATCAATATAAGGCATAATAACATTATTGATATAGCCTTGTTCATAGAGTTTGAGTTGGAGAGCCGAGGATAAAATAATTTCGTCATCACGCAAAAAACTCTCTAGCATCAAATTTGCTCCATCACGAATATTGGCTACATCTACTCCGGCAATTATAGCTGGCAATAATCCAACAATCGAAAAACATGAATATCGACCACCAATTTTAGTTGGATGAGAAGCGATTTTGGCGTTAATTTTTTGGGCAATTTTGGCGATCGAATTATTTTTTGATTCGGTAATAAAAATAAAGTGTTGCGCGAAATTTTTGATTTTTCGAAGCTTAAATTGCTCAATGATGATTAGAGTTTGGCAAATAGTTTCTATGGTTTCGCCCGACTTGCTAATAACAATGAAAAAAGTGTTTTTAAAATCGATGTTTTTGATTTGATTATTGATTGTGACTGGATCAATTGATTCAATAAATTCAATTCTATTTTGGAATTTAAGTGAACATAAAGTTTTGCCACCAAGACTAGAACCACCAACTCCCAAAATAATAACTTTTTTGTACCCTTCGGATAATTTAGCAAGTTTTTTAAACTCTTTTAAATCGTCATTTTGTTGAACAATATTTAACGATAATATTTCAGAGTTTTTGATTTGTTTGCGCAATTTTTGGGCGGAAATAAAGCAATTATCATAATATTTTTTTAGCTCGATACGCTCTGGCGTGTTAACAAAATTTTGTTTGTATAATTTATTGTTAGAATTTTTTGATTTCATTTTTCGATATTTTTAAGAAATGATTGATTCAATAAATGTTATCTTGATTTTTAGTTTGCATTTTTGTTAAACTGATCGTTCTTTTGCTTCAAAGGCTAGGTAGCAAAGTGGTAATGCAGAAGCCTGCAAAGCTTCTATGCGCCGGTTCGATTCCGGCCCTGGCCTCCAAAAATTTTTACAATTCTTCAAAAAAACTTCAAATCAAAATTAGATCTTAAAAATTATTTTTCTTCTGAATTTTTAATATTTCTAAAAAAACTTATTTATTTTCTAACAGATATTTTTGGATCTCGCAAATATAATGGTGCAATTTGGTCAAATAAAATATCTTCGTTAAAGTTGATTTGGTTAATCCCAACATAATTTAGATTTTTTTCACCCAAAATCCAAATATCTCGCGCTAAAATTAAATCTAAAGAATTGGATTTTAAACTATGATTTGTGAATAAATTATTGGCCGAACCGCACAAAAAGTCATCATTTTTTAAGTTTTTATAAACCTCATCAACATCGGTAATTAAAGGCCTAATAAGTTCTTGAACGGTGTTATTTTTTCTTTGATATTCGGCAAAATATATTTCTCCAACATTACCTTGGATTGCAACTTTAATATGCGGATGTTGATTGATGTATTTTTGGGCAATAACTGCGCAAGAATTAATGGTTAAACATGAAATTTTTAATCCAATTTTTAGCATTTTTAGTGCTGACAAAGAGACTCTTAAACCCGTATAGCTTCCTGGGCCATTGGTGACCAAGACCAGATCTAAATCCTTAAAATCGTAACCGTGCTGAATTAAGATTTTATTAATTTCAAGAACTAATAACTCCGAATGCTTTGCTTGGTGTTCAAAAAATTTTTCCTGAAGAATTGTATTATTTTTTATAAGAGCAATCGACATTGAGGATGAGCAATCAAAAACTAAAACAATCATTATTTAGTTAAGAATTTTTTTAGCACTCGGAATATCTAAAGAAAAATTGGGGATTTTTATTTCAATAACTTCGTCGTTATTAAGTTTTTTTATGCGATATTTTCCAGACATTATGCCCGATGGATATTTAAGATGAACTCCGCTTGAATATTGATAAGAGGAGTTAGGAAGAATTACCGGCTGTTCCCCAACAACACCATCACCTTCAATTTCTTGAACATTGCCACATTCATCAATAATTCGCCAAAAACGCGCTATAAGCTTTATTTCGGTGGCGCTTTTGTTGACAATGCGGACATGATAAGCCCAAATAAACAAATTCCCCAAAACACTAGTTTTTTTGTCGATAAATTCGGGCCAAACACTGACTTCAATGTGATTGGTGGTTTCGACATATGGCTTTTCTTGAAGCAATTCTTGTGGAATCAAATTTTGACGATTTAATTTAGATAAAAATGTAGCTGATTTCATGACAAGAAAAAAAGGATTAATATATCACCGGCCCAACAATCTAGCAACTACATTCTGTCTGTCAAGTCAACAACCCTAACTAATTCTTTTAAATCTATTGAACCTTGAACAACTTTTTCAAGACCATCTTCGACCATAGGAATAAAACCTTGTTCGAGGGCATATTTATGCATATCTTTGCGGGTTTTTCCTTGAACAACCATTTCATCTAGCTCACGATCAAAAGGTAAAATTTCTGAGACCGCCATACGACCTCTATAGCCAGTTCCAGAGCATTTTTCACAACCCACAGCTTTATATAATTTTGTAACTGAAGCAAAACGGTTTCCAAGTAGTTTTTTTTCAAAATCGTCAATTGGGGCTTCAACTTTACAATGACTGCATAATTTTCTAGCAAGTCTTTGAGCAATTATCCCAATTAATGAACCTGACATTAAATAGTTTGGTACACCAATATTCATAAGACGCGGAATAGCGCTTAAAGCATCGTTAGTGTGAAGAGAGCTATATACTTGGTGACCCGTCATAGCTGCTTGTATAGCTGTAATAGCAGTTTCTTTATCACGAATCTCACCGACTAAAATAACATCTGGATCTTGACGAAGAATAGCTTTAATTCCGGTTGCAAAATCCATACCAATATCGCTTTTAATATTCGATTGACGAATGAGTGGTATGTGATATTCCACCGGATCTTCAAGAGTCATGATATTTTTATCAATCGAGTTTATGTAGTTTAGTACGGTGTATAGAGTTGTGGTTTTACCTGAGCCAGTTGGACCCGTCAAGATCACAACACCCTCTGGTCTTTTAACAATTTTTTTTAGAATATTTATGCAATGCTCAGAAAATCCCAATTTATCAAGCGTCATAACTGACTGCTTTTCGTCGAGAATACGCATAACAATATTTTCACCATTAATTGTAGGCTGAGTTGATACGCGAAAGTCAATTTTTCTTCCCAAAATTTCGGCTTCAATACGACCATCTTGTGGCTTTCTGGTTTCGGCGATATTCATACCCGACATAATCTTAATTCGCACCGCAATTGCTGACCAGTAATCTTTGTGAATGCTTCGTATTTGCACCATTTTACCATCAATTCTATATCGAATCCGCAAAAACTGCGCCTCTGGTTCAAAGTGCAAATCTGAGGCACCGTGGTGAACAGCATCGTTTAAAACAGCATCGACTAAGCGCACCATTGGACTTTTATAATCACCTCGAAGCTGGGTCTCATCATTCATTTTTGCTGCACCACCACTCTCGATTTCTTTCAAGATACCCTCGATAGACATCTCGTAGTCGTAATATTGGTCAATAGCTTGCATGATCTCAGTTTCCGCAACGAAGACTGGGTCTATTCTAAAATTTGGTGGAAAAAACCTACGCATTTGATCAATGGCTATGATGTCAAAAACATCAACCATCGCAACTAAAATTGAATCTGAAGTATGAGAAACTGGTATTAATTTATTGTGAACTGCGAAATCTTTAGGGATTTTTTTTACTAATTTTGAATCAACAATTGAGGCTTTTAGATCAAACTTTTTTATACCGGCTGATTCGTTTAAGATTTCTCCCAAAGCACCTTCGGAAACGAATCCCATATCAACCAAAATCACACCTAAACTTTTGGCATTTGCAAGTCTTTCGCGTTCTTTAATAGCAATGTTTAACTGATCTTCAGAAATAACTTTTTTTTCAAGCAATTTGCTTCCGATATCTGGGCCAGATGAATTCGGCATTTGGGCAGTATTTTGGGCCGGCTTGTTGGGAGTAATAGGTTTTGTCATCGGATAAAAAATTGTTTTTTTTAATTT
>VGDJ01000080.1 GCA_016869775.1 Alphaproteobacteria bacterium | reverse complement strand
TTGCCGTATCCAGCAAACTTTTTGTAAGATTTATTAAATGGGATCTAGTTTTGTCTGATGGAAAGCGGAGAAAACCGCAATTTTTTTGCGCTAAATCAGAAGTTAAATCAATAGCACTTGGAGATTGAGTACGAATTCTTGTCATTTTGGAACCTCATTGATTGGTTAAAATAAAAGACTGTAAATTTGGCAGTATCGCTATTTTCTGATAAAGTGGAATGCACTTTGATTGTTGGGTTTATCTTCAATAACAACACCCAAATTCAACAAATTTTTTCTGATTTCATCGGCCTCAGCATATTTTTTTTCAGCCTTAAGTTTTTGGCGCAGATTTATTTGCTCATTAACAAAGTTCAAATCTAAATCATTGTTAATGGCTGAATCATCAACAATAAAAGATTCATCGAGTATTCCAAGAAAGCTAAGATTAGAAATATATTTTATTAATATATCATTAGTCTTATGGGTTTTTAGGGTTTTAAGCTGATTATGAATGAAAGCGATAACTTTTGAAAAATTTAGATCATCTGCTAGAAATTCCATTATTTCTGGCGATATAGTTTGAGAATTATTTAAGGCAATTTTGACGTCATTTATCGACAAAACTTCATGAAATTTTTCTAAAGTTTTTTGTGAATCTTCGAGAATCTTTTGATTAAAATCAAACGGTTTTCGATAATGAGAAGATAAAAGCATCAAACGAATCGTAGTGCCTTTTACACCTCGATTTAGCAGATCAAAAACTGTAACAAAATTTTTTAAAGACTTGCTCATTTTCTCACCTTCAACTGTCAAAAAACCATTATGCACCCAATAGCTAGCATAGTTTGAGCCACGATGCGCCGAACAACTTTGCGCAATTTCATTTTCGTGATGCGGAAATTGCAAATCGGCTCCACCGCCATGAATGTCAAAATTTTCACCTAAAAATTTTAAACTCATTGCCGAACATTCAATATGCCAACCCGGCCTACCCTTGCCCCAAGGACTATCAAAAATAGATGATGGATCATCATCGGCGTCGCTGGGTTTCCATAGCACAAAATCAAGTGGAGTTTTTTTATAATCAGCGATTTCAACTCTTGCACCAGAAATTAACTCATCAATTTTGCGATTAGAAAGCTTACCGTAATCTGCACAACTTGAGACATCAAACAAAACATGTTTATTGGCAATATACGCGTGGTTGTTGTCGATAAGCTTTTGGATTAAATCAATTATTTCGGGGATATTTTCGGTTACCTTGGGCTCAAAGGTTGGTTTTAAAACCTTAAGAGCGTCAATATCATGATAAAAATATTCAATAATTCTTGTGGTAAGTTGCTGAATCGAAATATTTTGTTCTTTAGCTGAATCATTAATTTTATCATCAACATCGGTAATATTGCGAACAAAAATTACTTTTTCGAAAACTTGTAAAAAAAATCGATAAAACAAATCATAAACCACAATCGATCTAGCATTTCCAAGGTGTGGACGATCATAAACCGTTGGGCCACAAACATACATTTTTAAAACATTTTTTTCGATTGTTTTAAGAATTTGAATTTTATTAGTTAAAGTATCAAATAGCTTAATTTCGAGTTTTGGATTAGTAAAATTCATGAGCTTAATTTGGATATAATTCTTTGATTATTTTATTGCGAAGATAATTTTTGTTCTTGACTCCACTGTATTTCATTCCCACTTCACCACTTCTTGATAAGAGCACTACGAAAGGAATTCGGCCATTATATTTAATATTTTTTTTATTTAAAAGTTCTACAAAACCATTTTTTGAAGACAAATAATTTGGAATAAAGTAATTATCACCGTAATTATTTAAATATTGCTTTAGCTTTTGAGGCTCTAGGTTTCTATCAATTGCAATTGCCAAAACTTTTAATTCGGTATTTTGAAATTCACGAGCAATTTCATTGATAATTTGATAATTTTTCGAGCAAGCCTGACACCAAGTTGTATAGATATAGAGCAAAATTGGTTTATTATCAGATTCTTCAAATTCAATTGCAAGATCAGAAGCTAGAAGGGCTTTTGGCTCAATATTGTTGTAATTAATATTGCTTGATAAAGGAATTTTAACATCATAGTTTGCAATATTTTCAACAAAATATTTCCAAAGTATTAAGCCCACAACAAGACCTACCAGCATTGAAACGAAAAGCATTTTACGAGAATTTAGTTGTTTCTTTTGATATTTCTGAATATCAATAATTTTGTTCATTAAACTATCCAAAACAAAAATTTTACTATAATTGTAAAAAAAATTTTTTTATAATTTTATAGATATCAAATTTACTCACGCAAGCAATAATTTAAATATGTTGATCAAAATCAAAAATCTCGAAATTAATTGCAATATCGGTATCCACGAATGGGAAAAAAACTTTTCACGACAGCTTTTAATCAACATTGAAATTGAAACCCACAACGAAAAATCTGTTCATAGCGATAACATCAAAGACACGATTTGTTATGAAATTATTTACAACAACATTAAAAAAATCATTAAAGAAAAAAACCGTGGATTGATTGAATCTTTAGCAAACGATATTTTGCTTATGATCTGCGATTATCCGCAGGTTTCTAGAGCAAAAGTTGAAATTGATAAAATGAAAATCTTCGATGATGTTTATTCTTGTGCTGTTGTTCTTGAAAAAAATTGTCATCGATATGAATGAAATTGAAACGCAACTTATCTTAGAAAACTTCAAAAAAACATCCCAAATCAAAAAAATTCTATCAATTTTTTGTTATTTTTTAATTTCTTTGGCGATTGGCCTTTACATGTCAAATTTGTTTGAAAAAAATAGTAAAATAACAATCATCAACAATTCTAAAAATAATCCTAAAAATATTAAAGCCGAAAAAATTATGACCAATCCTAGAATGTCAATAATGCATGACGATGGCAAAATATATAAAATTTCTGCGACTCGCGCTTATCATTACACAGAAGATGAAGTTACCATGGAAGAAGTTCAGGCCTCATCAGACATAGGCAATATTAGCGCCGGAGAATTAAAAATTAGCGATGGTGGAAATCATCTCATTTTTAGCAAAAATCCGGTTTTAATCTTTAATCAATAAATTATGAATAAATTTGGAAACATCTTTAGCTTTACAACTTTTGGAGAAAGCCATGGTGAAGCAATTGGCTGTGTTGTTGATGGTTGTCCTTCATTGCTGGATTTAAATGAATTAGATATTCAAAAATATCTTGATAAACGCCGACCGGGGCAATCAAAATTTACCACTCAAAGGCAAGAAAGTGATGAAGTAAAGATTTTGTCAGGAGTGTTTGAAGGCAAGACTACTGGCACTCCAATTGCCCTTTTAATTCACAATCAAGATCAAAAATCACATGATTATGGCGACATAAAAGATAAATTTCGCCCATCTCACGCCGACTACACATATTTCAAAAAATATGGAATTCGCGATTATCGTGGTGGCGGACGATCTTCGGCGCGTGAAACCGCTATGAGAGTTGGGGCTGGAGCTATTGCTCGCAAAATTATCGAAAAATCGAATATCGAAATCTACGGATACATTACCCAGATTGGCGAAAAAAAAATTAACCCAAATAATATCGATTTTAGTCAAATTGATCAAAATGACTTATTTTGTCCCGACAAAAAAGCCGTCGGTGAATTTAGCGATTACTTGCTCGATATTCGCAAAAAAGGTGATTCAGTCGGAGCAATTGTCGAGATCGTTGCCAAGAATGTTCCCGCGGGTCTTGGCGAACCCATTTACGATAAACTTGATGCTCGTCTTGCTAATGCCATGATGTCAATCAATGCTGTAAAAGGTGTTGAAATAGGATTTGGCATGGCAAGCGGAGAGCTAAAAGGTTCTCAAGTTGCCGATGAAATGTTTAACGAAAATGGCAAAATTAAATTCTCTTCAAATAATTCTGGTGGAGTGATTGGTGGAATTTCATCTGGTCAAGATTTGATAGTTCGATTTGCCGTTAAACCAACTAGCTCAATTCTAATTCCTCGTCGAACCATTGATATTCATGGCAATAATTGTGAAATCATTACTAAAGGTCGCCACGATCCTTGTGTTGGAATTCGCGCTGTTCCAGTTGGTGAAGCCATGATGGCATGCGTATTAGCTGATTTTATTTTACTTCAAAAATCACGCCATTTCTAAAAAAACACATACCAAATAAATATCCACAAGTTGCTCAAAAAAATTTTGAGTTATTGAGATTTTAAAATTAATTAGACGCTCCAATAATTAATTTACTTAAATTCAAAATCAAAATTATGAAAAAATCATTTGCAATTTTTGGACTTTTAACCGCAATTTATTGTAATTCGTCATTAGCCCAAGAACCTACTCCAAATGCTGAAAATTCAACTCAAGAAATTCAAAATAGAAACTCTAAAAACCGTGAAATTGTTAATCAAAGACGCGCTCAAAATGAAGAAAAAAGACAACAAAGAAGACAAGAAATAAAAGAAAGAATAGAAAATAGACGCGAAAAGGCGCGCGAAAATTGGCAAGAAAGACAAAAACCTCAATCTGATTTAAATCAATCATCTCGAGGAGAAAGGGTTGAACCTATTAGAGCGGGTGGCCAAGAGAATCGTCAATTAGGTCGGTCAAAATTTGAAGAAAATCGTCAAATGCAACCATCTTCATCTGGTCAACAACTTCAAGCACCTCAAGCTTCAAGACCAATGGAAAGACCAGAAATGGAAAGGCCAAAAATGGATAGACCCACTCCACCGATGGGCGATAGACGTTAAAGACAAAAGCTGAGAAAAAATCATTAAAAATGGCTAAAAACCTCTTCGCAAACATCTTGGTTTCATTAACATTTTTTCACCTAAAGTGCTTTGCACAAAACCCAACAATTCAAACATCACCCTCATCACCTAAAAACTACGAAACTCAAGCAATAAAAAATAACAATCAGATTGAAATAAGATTAATCCCCAAAAATACTCCGCCTAAAAGCGTCGACAAGTCCGAAGAAATAATCTCTAGCGATGTTGTTGGTGGCGAATCATCATCAACAACTTTGAATGCAAATATTCAAGATGGCGAATCAGAGGAAGATATGGTTTATCAAAAATCAACAGGCGAAGATGATTTCAATGAATCGCAAATAGAAAAACCAAACAAATCCGGAAAAATTAATATTGAAAAATGGCGAGAGGAGCAACGAAAACAACGCGAAGATAGAATTAAAAAACGCAATGAAGAAGCTAAGCAAAAATTTCAACAAATTAAAAGTCGAAGTATAATTAGGGAAAACGAAGAAATGCGACTTAAAAATTTACAAGAACAGAAAAATAATAATCAAAAAACCCCTTCTTTTACTACGCCATATTATTATAATCCATACTCACCCTCAACAATCCCCTCTCCTGCACCTTCACAACAAAATCCATCTGGCTCAAGCTCTACCAATTCTTCTTCAACTACCGAAAGTCCACAAACTACTCCATCTAGCTCTACAAATTCTTCAACTACCAACAGACCAC
>VGDJ01000079.1 GCA_016869775.1 Alphaproteobacteria bacterium | reverse complement strand
GAGTAGGCTGGAACGCGTCCATAAAATATTTCACCACTGTCGCGATCAATAATTTTGGTTGAGGCGCCGATATAGACGCCCATCGAAATTACTGAGCCGGTTTCGACGATGACTCCTTCGGCGATTTCGCTTCGAGCACCAATAAAACAATTGTCTTCGATGATAACCGGATTGGCTTGAAGTGGCTCAAGAACCCCGCCAATTCCAGCTCCGCCTGAGATGTGGCAGTTTTTACCGATTTGAGCGCATGAACCAACAGTTGCCCACGTGTCTACCATAGTGCCTTCATCAACAAATGCGCCGACATTTACGAAAGATGGCATTAATACTGCGTTTTTGGCAATATAAGCCGAGTGGCGAACCACGGCTCCATTTAATGCACGAAAACCTGCTTTACGAAAATCTTCATCTTGCCAATTGGCGAATTTTAGCGCTACTTTATCAAAAAATTTTATATCGTCACCGATTGAATTTTGAGTAGCCGTGAGATAGTTGTCATTGAGACGGAATGACAAAAGTATGGCTTTTTTTATCCACTGATTGACCTGCCATTGATGGTTAATTTGATCATTAATTTTTTGACAAACTCGAATTTTTCCACAATCAAGTTCGTGCATTATTTGGTTAACAGTTTCCCTGATTTCACCCTTTGTTTGGTTATTGATTTCGTTTCTTTTTTCAAAAGCATTTTCAATTATTTGTGACAAATTTTTTGACATATTTTTGTTTGTTGTTTTATTGAAGAGAGTCAAAAGATGCGCAGTTATCGCATGAAGGTTGCCATCTCGAGTAGGTTTTTTGACAATTGGTGCATGTATAATTGCTGGTTTTGGGAAGCATTTTTGCGATGGTAATATTTTTATAAAATTCTTCTTTGTTGCCTAAAAATTTTTCACAATTAGCGATGAGTCGATAAAGGTTTTGAGATTTTTCGTGATCTAACGCAATACTAAAATGATCTTTGGCGACTTTGTAAAGTCCTGACCGGAAAGCAACTAAGCCAATAGCGTAATTTGAATAATAAATATTTGAATTTAGTTTAGTAAGTTTTTTAACGGCTTTTAGGCGAGTTTTTGGAGGATTTTTTTTATAAATCATGTTAAAAATTTCGACAAGAATTTTGCTCGGGGCTTCTTTCCAGAGATTTTTTATGATTGAAACTGCTTTGAAATTTAATCCTAATTTTAACCATGATTTTATTAAAATTTCATTGGCGGGCATAAATTGATCATCAAGACTCAAAGCAATTTTAGAGTATTTGATAGCTTGAAAATATTTTTTGTTCTTAAAAGATTCTTGAGCAAGAGATGTATTGAGGATTGTGGAGTCGCGATTTTGAAGTTCGTTGCTAAAATTTTCGGCACCAAAATCTTTAATTAAATTTTTAGCTAGTTGCCAATGGCTATTTTTTTTATAAAGCTTGATGAGCTCGCGAGCGGTGCTAATGCTATTTTTTTTAAGAGTGAGAATTTCTTGACCTATCTCAATTGCTCTAGAATCTTGGTGGTTTTTTATGGCAATTTTTAATTGTGATTTAAGTAATAAAATTTTGCCATGTGGGTTATTTTTGAACTCAGCAAAAAATTTTTGCGATGAGTCATAATTAGAGTTTTCAAGGGCAAATTTTGCAAAGAAAAAATCATTTATAGATTTGTATTTAATTTGATGCTTAAAATTTTTGTGAATTGATTTGGCGCTCTCGTAGTCATCAACTTCAAGTGCTAGAAGTATTTTGGTTAGGGTATCGAAGCCTCGATGGTGGTTGGTGATTATTTTTTCGAGTTTGTTGGTGTAGCTTTTTTTGAATAATAATTTGAGTAATTGTGGGAATTTGATGGCTAAAATGCGCGTTAAAGTATATGACAAAAAAGCAATAAAAGTAAAAAAGAAGATAAAAATTAGTGATGCGGTGAGAATATCAGATTGAATTTCATAGCCTAACCAGTTGATTACGATGGTGCCATTATTTTCAATAACCCAAACCATTGAGCTGGTGATGCCAAAAACTAAAATAACATACCAAAAAATTGTGAGCATAATTTTCCTAGGTTAAGCTTTTTAAATATTTAACTATCTCTTTATCAGCATTAATAATTTCAGTGGCAATGCCAAGCTCCTCAAGATATTTTTGAATTATTGGGAAATACATTTTATCAAGACTAAGAAGTTTTGTGAGTGCCAAATCATAATCTTTTTGTTTTATGGCGTTTTCAATTTCAACAATTTTACCTTGAAGATCTAAGGGATTTTGAGGGGAAATTTTGCGGATAATAATGACTTTTTTAAGATTGTGACTAAGTTTTTCTATGAAGTCGGCGCTATCTTCAGAGTAGTTCTCGTTGATTATGAGTTCTCTGATTATTAATTTAAAATCATCAATTAATTTTTGATGACTTGGCAACTCTTTGTAATTTTCTTTGATTGTAGAAAATTTTTTTTGCAAAAACTCATCATTAATTATCAAGAGGTCATAATTTTCGATTTCTGTTTTACAATCAGAGCCGTTAAATAATTTTTCTCTAAGTTCGATATAATTAAGAACAAATTTATTAAATTTTTCTTGGTTTTTAAATTTAATTAAGTCGGTTTTAAGATAACGCAATTGATTTTGTAAATCTTCAATTTGCACCTGATTTTTAATGAGCAATTGATAAACAAATTCGGCACCTTTTTCTTTTATTTCACTAATATTGAGGTCGTGAAGAGTGGTTTCGTTGTTATCTTTATATTCATCAGAGATGTCAAGTAAATCGCTCTCGCGTAAGGTTTCGTTATATTTGGAAAGTGGAGTTTTTGGATTGACAGGGCTATTAATTTGTAAATTTTTATACAGAAAAAAAATTATAAAAACTGATAAAATAATCAAAAAAAATTTTAACAAAAAATGATTGCGATTTTTAGATTTATGAGTTTCAGGATCGATGTTTTTTGAATAAAATTCTTGATTATCTTGCGTCATAGAAATTTTTTAAAAGTGGAAATTTTTTAAATGTGCTAACCTTAGTGAATCCAATTTTACGAGCATTTTTAGCAATTTTGCTACTCATACATATTATGTTAGAGGAATTGAAAGATTCAATAAGATTGTGATTGATGCAGTTTTTATAAAAAATTTCGAGGGAATTTTGTGAAAAAATTAGAACTTCATCAAAATATTTTAATTTAGTTAAATTAATTATTTCTTCTGAAAATTTATTAATCTCGCAAGTTTTATAAACAATTTCACTACTAACTTTAAAGCCTTTTTTTTCTAGAAATTTAACAAAATCAAAGCTGATTTTTTCTCCTCGAAAATAAAAAATTTCTTGCGGATTTAAAATATCTACAATGATTTTTGAAAGCTCTTTTCCAGAGTTTTTTTGAGGGTATATTACATTTAGAAAGCCAAGGTTTTTAAGTTTTTGGGCTGTTATTTTTCCAACGCAAAAAATTGTAGTGTTTTTTGAAAAATTATATTTTTTTAAAATATGAATTGCGTTTGCGCTGGAGATAATAATTGGGGAATCATTTTGATAATTTAAAAGATTGGAAATTATTTTTTTAATGGAAAATAGCGGTTGAAAAAAATTTTTTGTGCCGTTTTTTTCAAGATAATTGCTAAGTTTTATTGAGCGAATTTTAGAGCGAGTAATTAAGATATTTTTCATTAAATTGATTGCCAAGTTAAAAATCGGTTGTTAAAATCTTTTGCACAAAAATTCATCCTAAATATTACCAATTAAAATCAAAATCAAATGAATATTCACGAATATCAAGCAAAAGCTTTGCTTAAGCAATTTGGCGTTGCAGTGCCTGAGGGTCATCCAGCATTTTCAGTTCCTGAGGCGGTTGAAAGTGCTAAACAGCTCGAATCGGTTGGTCATAAAGTTTTTGTTGTTAAGGCTCAAATTCATGCCGGTGGACGCGGAAAAGCTGGTGGTGTTAAAGTTGTTAAATCAATTGATGAAGTTCGTGAAAAAGCTTCACAAATCTTGGGTAAAGTTTTGGTTACTCACCAAACCGGACCAGAAGGCAAAGAGGTTAAAAGACTATATGTTGAAGCAGGATCAAATATCAAAAAAGAATATTACCTCTCGGCTGTTGTCGATAGAAAAACTAAAACTATTGTTTTTATGGCTTCAACTGAGGGGGGAGTTGAAATTGAAGAAGTTGCCATACATCAACCAGAAAAAATTATCAGCGTCGCAATTGACCCAGCTAGTGGAATTCAAAGTTGTCATGCTCGTAAACTGGGCTATGTTTTGGGCTTAAAAGGTGATACTTTAAAAAAATTCTCCAAATTAGTTTTTTCTTTATATGAAGTTTTTGTTGCTAAAGATGCTTCGCAAATTGAAATCAATCCTTTAGTTGAAACCGCTGAAGGTGATATTATCGCACTTGATGCCAAAATTAATTTTGATGATAATGCTTTGCATCGTCATGATGACATAAAGTCGTTAAGAGATCTTGATGAAGAAGAAGCTCTTGAAATTGAAGCTTCTAAATATGATCTAAACTACATTAAAATGGATGGTCAAATCGGTTGTATGGTGAACGGAGCCGGCTTAGCTATGGCGACTATGGACATTATTAAACTTTATGGTTCTTCGCCAGCAAATTTCTTGGATGTGGGTGGTGGAGCAACTCGTGAAAAAGTGACTGCGGCATTTAAAATAATTCTTTCCGACAACAATGTTAAAGGAATCTTAGTCAATATTTTTGGCGGTATCATGCGTTGCGATATAATTGCTAATGGTATAATTGAAGCAGCCAAAGAAGTTAGTCTTAGTGTGCCTTTAGTCGTTCGTCTTGAAGGCACCAATGTTGATTTAGGCAAAGAAATTCTTGCTAAATCTGGCCTAGCAATTATCCCGGCCAATGATTTGGGTGATGCAGCCGAAAAAGTCGTTAAATCAGTTAAAGAATATACCTCGCAAAACTAATTTAATTAAAAACAATTTCTAACTCAAAAGTTATAAAAAATGTCAGTTCTAATAAACAAAAATACTAAAGTTATTTGCCAAGGGTTTACGGGTTCTCAAGGTACTTTTCACTCAGAGCAAGCCATTGCATATGGCACAAAAATGGTTGGTGGAGTTACTCCTGGTAAAGGCGGAACTAAACATCTCGAGCTTCCAGTTTTTGATACAGTTTTTGATGCACGCAAAAAAACTGATTGTAATGCTTCGGTTATATATGTTCCCCCGCCTTTTGCTGCTGATGCAATTATCGAAGCCATTGATGCCGAAATTGAGTTGATCGTTTGTATCACTGAAGGTATTCCAGTCCTTGATATGGTAAAAGTTAAAAAAGCCCTAAAAGGCTCAAAATCTCGTCTAATTGGTCCAAATTGTCCAGGCGTTATTACTCCTGGAGAATGCAAAATTGGGATCATGCCTGGCCATATTCACAAAAGGGGTAAGATTGGAATTGTCTCGCGATCTGGAACATTAACATATGAAGCTGTGCACCAAACCACCAAAGCAGGGCTTGGCCAAAGTACTTGTATTGGAATTGGCGGTGATCCAGTGAACGGCACTAATTTTATCGACTGCCTAGATATGTTCTTATCTGACCAAGAAACTCAAGCCATCATCATGATTGGTGAAATCGGCGGAACTGATGAAGAAGACGCCGCTGAATTTTTAAGACTCGAAGCTAAAAAGGGTCGAAAAAAACCAACCGTTGGCTTTATTGCCGGCAGAACTGCCCCTCCCGGACGCAGAATGGGCCACGCCGGAGCTATCA
>VGDJ01000078.1 GCA_016869775.1 Alphaproteobacteria bacterium | reverse complement strand
AAATGCTACAACAATCGTGGCGGCAACTGGTGGCTCGACCAATGCTGTGCTTCATTTGCCGGCAATTGCCAATGAATGTGGCATTAATTTTGATGTATTCGATATTGCCAAAATTTTTAAGCGCACCCCTTATATTGCTGATATGAAACCGGGTGGCAAATATGTTGCCAAAGATTTATATGAAGCCGGTGGCGTGCAAATGATTTTGAAAGTATTGTTAGATGCTGGTTTTATTCACGGCGATTGCCTTACAGTTACGGGCAAAACTATGGCAGAAAATTTGCGCGACATAAAATTTAACGAAAAGCAAGATGTGGTTTATTTGCCGTCGAAGCCTTTATCGCCAAGTGGTGGAGTGGTGGTGTTAAAAGGCAATTTGGCGACCGAAGGTGCTGTGGTCAAGGTCGCAGGAATGCAAAATGATGATTTGGTATTTCTTGGCAATGCGCGCTGTTTTGATTCGGAAGAAGAATGTTTCAAGGCGGTTGAGCAAAAAAAATATCAAGAAGGCGATGTGTTGGTGATCCGTTATGAAGGTCCAAAAGGAGGCCCGGGAATGCGCGAAATGTTGGCGACCACCGCGGCGATTTTCGGGCAGGGCATGGGCAAAAAAGTTGCCCTCATCACCGATGGCAGATTTTCGGGCGGAACGCGCGGATTTTGTGTTGGACATGTCAGTCCAGAAGCCAGTGTTGGCGGGGTTATCGCCTTGCTTAAAGATGGCGACAAAATCAAAATCGATGCCGAAAATGGCACGATTGATGTGTTAATTTCCGACGACGAAATCGCGCAAAGACGCCAGCAATTCAAGGCTCGCGAACATGATTATACGAGTGGCGCTTTGTGGAAATATACACAAACCGTCGGCTCGGCGAAAGATGGCGCCACAACGCACCGCGGTGCCAAATTCGAAAAAATCTCTTACGACAAAATATAATTTTATTGAATGATTTAATTATAAAAAATGCCCGAGAGTAAAGATTTGGATTCATTTAAACAAAAAGATTCGGTCAATGTTGAGAAATATTCAACATTTGAAAATTTTGATGAAAACACCCACCGCGTTAGAAGAAATTTATTGATTTTTTCGGTGATTGCTTTGTTTTATAAATTAAGTGGCGCTACTTTAAAATATTATAATTATATCTTTTAATAAAATATTATCTCGAGGCAATATCTATGAAGACTCAGCTATTGCAAGAATCTGGTTACCAAAATGATTTATCAAATCTTCAACAACTTTACCAACAAAGTGTTTATAATAATTATTCGAAATATGAGGTTTCGTTAGATATATATTATCGATTCGGAAGTGACGAACTTAAAAATAAAATAAGCGAAAAATTTCCGTCAATTGCTGATGATATTAAAAATAGGGAAACCAATCTAGATCTTCATAATCAATACGCTAAAGAGCTCAGAAATCTAAGTAAAACAGGTGGCAGAATTAACGCCTTGCTTGATAATGCGGTTTTGAACTACAGTATAGAAGCTTCAAAGGGTGTTTTTGATATTGGAAAAACTGAAGATTCCAATTTGCATGAAGCACTCGTTCTCAGAGATGAGAGCAATAACAACTTAATTGCTGGCTTTATTATGTTTAGAGTTTGCGATAATCCTAGCAAAGCAACACAGAGTAAGTTTCCAAAAATTGTATATCTTGAAGAAACCGGTGTTGCTCCGCAATATCAAGATAGGGGATGTTTTAAAAAAATGTTGAGTGAACTTGCAGAAAATCTTTCCTCGCGAGATGATTTGGCAAAACAGGGTTCGGCCCCAATTACCCTAATTACTCGTAATTTTAATAAGGCTATGAGCTCTTTAATTAGTAATTTACAAAAAAATGAACAAACCGCAGGAATTTTTACTGAAGCGGTATCGGATGCCAAAGATTATGGCTACGATTCTAGGATGTATAAAGGCTTGCCGATACTAGATTTAAATGAACTAAAAAAAACTAAGGAACAATATCCTGAAATTTTTGAGGTTAAGCCGTCTAAAGAAGTTTCAAATCTAAGTGCTCAAGAGTCTTCTTCGGGACTTTTGAAATCCTCTCAATCTAGATAGTTATTATTGTTCATAATTTTCTAGTCTCTTGCCTTTTGGAAGAGTGATTATGTCGCTTGTGTTTTAAGCTCTCAATTTCTCTAAAACCTAAAAATAAATTATTGTTTTACTTGCTCTCGAGCCTTGGAAATACTGCCTTCGGTTCGTTGATTTGATGTCATGTTTTTAATCGTTTTTAGGTCGGCAAATTAATAAGCACGAAACTCCGAATTTTGGCTTCAGATACTTGGCAATATTGACATCAAGCCGGAATATAATTTTAAAAATCTGATTAATAATTTTATTGTTAATATTGATATCATTTTTGTTTTTTAAGTTAAAAATTTTACTTAATTTTCTATAAAAAAGGATTGGCGCAAATAATATGAAATTGAAGTAATAGCAATCATCAATAATAAAATTTTGTTTTTCGATTTTGCCCCTAATTTCAGACAAAGTATATCTTCGAAAGTGTTTGCTAGTTTCGTCGTGATGAGACCATAAAATATTGAAGCATGGAACTGAAATTATCACCTTACCGTTTTTTGCAACTATCCTTCTAATTTCGCTCAGGGCCTTATTATCATCTTGAATATGTTCTATGACATCGCCGGCAATTATGAGCTGAAACTGCTCATTCGAAAATTTGTTATCGCAAATATCGGCTATTAAAATTTCTCCCAAATTTTTTTTAAGGCAAATTTCACGGGAATTTTGAGATACATCAATTCCAACATAATTTTTAAATCCGAGATCTTTAAGCATTCTTAAATTTGTCCCAGATGATGAGCCGATGTCGAGTATATTATCGTGGGGGTCTAGTTTAAAATTTTTAATATGTTTGCTAAACAAATAGCGCCTAACAACATACCACCAGTGATGCTCTTCGATTTTTGATTCGTTGTAATAAGCTGAATCTTCCATGAATTGTTGTGGTTAAAATTTATGAAATTAGCCTTGGAAATACTGCCTTCGGTTCGTTGATTTGATGCCCAGCTTTGATGGTATGTGTCAGGCTGGCGAAGTTGCGAGCGGAATTTTCGATATTCAATAAATCCAAAATTTTATTGGCACTTACGGGCACAAAAGGTAACAACAAAATCGCAATCAAACGCAAACTTTCGGCGGTTTCGTGAAGCGATTTTTGCATTTCAGAAATTTTGCCTTGTTTTAACAAATTCCAAGGTGCGGTATCGTTGAAATTTTTATTGACCAAATTGGCAAAGTCGATCACCGCTTGAATAGCTTTATCAAAGGCTAAATCATTGAAATATTGAAAATAATTTTCGCTAAAAGGTTCAAGGTGCGAGATAGCGTGCTCAATGCCCGCAGGAATTTTGCCCTCACAATTTTTGTAAATCATCGCCAAGCTTCGTTGCGCTAAATTGCCGATATTGTTGGCGAGTTCGGCGTTGATGCGCGTGATAAGGTTGGGGCGTGAATAGTCACCATCATTGCCAAATGGCACCTCGCGAAGTAAAAAATAGCGGAAATAATCGGTGGCGGTGGCTTTTTCACAACCAAAGCTCTCAATCCAAGCAATTTCGCTATGGGGGTCAATTACATTGCCCAAAGATTTGGAAATTTTTTGGCCATCATTCGTCCACCAGCCGTGGGCGTAAACCGCGTAAGGCGCATTAACATTGCACGCCATCAAAAAAGCCGGCCAATAAACGGCGTGGAAGCGCACAATATCTTTGCCGACAATATGAAGTGGCGAGGTGCTGGCATTAACCCAAAAATCTTGGTAATTGGCAGAATCATCAGCAAAATCAAGGGCCGAGAGATAGTTGGTGAGGGCATCGAGCCAAACATAAATCACATGTTTTTCGTCATTTGGCACTTTAATTCCCCACGAAAATGAGGTGCGCGAAATGGATAAATCTTTCAAGCCCGATTTTACGAAACTCACAATTTCATTGTAGCGCGATTGCGGGCGAATGAAGTCTGGCACGGCTTCATAAAGCGCGAGCAATTTATCTTGAAAAGCCGAAAGGCGAAAGAAATAGCTTTCTTCGCGGTGCCAAGACACTTCGGCTCCGGTCGGCGCTTTGCCGTCGATAATTTCATCGGCGCCATAAAATGCTTCATCGCGAACGGCATACCAACCTTCATAAACATCTTTGTAAATAAAGCCATTTTGTAATAAAATATTCCAAAATTTTTCGACGGTTTTTTTATGACGAACCTCGGTGGTGCGAATAAAATCATCGTTGGAAAGGTTTAAACTTAAAGTCAAATCGCGAAATTTTTGCGAAACTTCGTCGCAAAATTCTTGTGGGGTTTTGCCTTTGGCAAGTGCTGATTTTTCAACTTTTTGCCCATGTTCGTCCGTACCTGTTAAGAAAAAAACCCGGTGCGATTTTAAGCGCTCAAACCTCGCCATCACATCGCAGGCAATCGAAGTATAAGCATGGCCGATATGCGGAACATCATTGACATAATAAATCGGCGAGGTGACATAAAAATTTGATGACATAAACTTTGAAAATTGTTTAAAAAATTATTGCTATTATGCTCTAAAGCTAATAAACTTGCGAGCAGTTAAGATTTGATTTAAATAAATACCTAATACCATTTCCACTAATAAATGAAATAAATAGGTATTTGTAAATTAAGCTTTATCTTCTTGGCTAAAAATCTCTAAAAAGCCTCAGCTGTATGAACATACAACTTCATTTTTTAAAGATTTTTATCGCAAAAATATCTTGCTTAATTTATCATTTATTAAGCGGAAATGGTATAAATTATATTTAAAGAGCCAATTAATCTTAAATTAGAAAATTTAATATAAAAGCTATAGCGCAGAAAAAAACCAAAAAAATAACTAAAAAAAACCAAAAAAAATAATATGTCGATTACAGAAAAACTTTCGGGCATCGTTGCCAAATTTAATGATTTAGAAAAGAAGCTTCAAGACCCAGCTGGCTTGGGACAAAACTTCGCCAAAATTTCCAAGGAACATTCCGATATGCAAGAAGTTGTGGGAATTATTCACGAATATCAAAATGCTCAAAAGGAATTTGTCGATATTGAGCAAATGCTCACAGATTCTAGTCTTGATAAGGAAATGCGCGATATGATGGAGGAAGAAAAATTCAATTTATCGAAAAAAATTCCAGATCTTGAGCATCAAATTAAAATTGCGTTATTGCCAAAAGATTCTGCCGATGAAAAAAACGCCATCATCGAGGTTAGAGCTGGAACTGGAGGGGAAGAGGCCGCACTTTTTGCTTATAAATTATTTCAAATGTATCATCGCTACGCCGAAAAAAATCGCTGGAAATTCGAGGTTTTATCGATTTCCGATACTGGTCTTGGTGGCTATAAAGAAGCATCGGCGATTATTTCTGGACGAGGAGTTTTTGCCCGCTTAAAATTTGAGTCTGGTGGACATCGGGTGCAAAGAGTCCCTGAAACTGAGGCTTCAGGACGGGTTCACACTTCGGCGGCAACCGTTGCAGTTTTGCCCGAAGCCGAAGAGGTTGATATTAAAATTGAAGAAAAAGATTTGCGCATCGATGTTTTTCGTTCGTCAGGACCGGGTGGTCAGTCGGTTAATACCACAGACTCTGCAGTTAGAATTACCCACTTGCCAACTGGGGTGGTGGTTTCGATGCAAGACGAAAAATCGCAAATTAAAAATCGTGAAAAAGCGATGAAGGTTTTGCGTTCAAGAATTTATGAA
>VGDJ01000077.1 GCA_016869775.1 Alphaproteobacteria bacterium | reverse complement strand
GATTCAAACCAACCAACAATATCACGAATTGACGCAACGTCAGATGAAGTTGTAACAGAACGAGCGGTGGAAAGTTTTATTTGTCTAATTAGCCTTCCGCTTTGAGTTACACCTGCTACGAGAATGCCAATTATCAGTATTACCACCGATAATTCAACTAAGGAAAATGCTCTATTTTTTTTCATAAATGTTTTAAGTTAAAGTTATTAAGTTTTGGTTATTAGGAAACAGAAATACCATATTTACTTCCGAGATAATTCTCGATTGCTTCTATTTCTTCTGTTTTTAAAGATCGTTTGAACATTATTATTTCAGCTAAATCGCCGGTGTAAAAATAACTAGTTGCGTATTTTCCAAGTGCAACATTATTGCATTTTAATAAAGGCGAACTTTGAATGGGATTTGCCACTACTGTAGTTTTGCCGTTTATAGTGATTTGTTTTCCGATATTAAAATTATAAACAAAGGTAAATAATTTAGGTTCAACAGAATTGTATCCAGTAACTGTAGCATCAAGACCATTAGAATAATGATCTTGAGTTAGAGTTGTGTTGTATTTGTAGCCAAGATGAATTGTTTCGTTATTGGCAATACTTGACCCCCCAATAAACATGTTAACTGACTTATTAGATCTTCTTTGTTCAACTACAAAAATTGTGTAAGAAGATTTCGCGATTTTGTTACAATTGAAATTTAAAAAGTCATCAGTTCCGTCAAATCTAATTGCTGGAATTGAATCATAAAATGCATTTTGATAATATTTAGGCTGACTTGCTACTGTTGAATTAGTTGCATCATTCTTGTTAATGGCATTTATATTGTTATCTTTCCAAGTTGAAATATTTGAAGCATCATTTTTGATTTCGCTAGCTAAAAAACTTGATTCAAGAGAAGTTTCATACCAAGCCACTAAATCCATGTTAATATCATTTATAATTGATTTTTGGGTTAGCGATTGAGCATTTGTAAGTCGAGCTTTTCGAATCATTAATTTGGTACTTGTAACTCCAATAATCATTACGGCCAAAATTGTTATTACAACAGAAAGCTCAACAAGGGTAAAAGCTTTGTATTGAATAATTCCAAGTTTAGAGGTTGTTAATTTTTTAGAGCCCTTCACTATTTTTTGAAATGTTGTTTAATGATTTTTTGGGATTTAAAACATCTAACTAACTATGCCTAAATCAAACGAAGTGCTATTTTTAATAGCTTTGAAACTTTTTTAACAAGTATTTTTTCAAAGTTTATTTCATAAAAGTTTTTTTTGTTCCTAAATGCGATTTTTTCAATTGGCATTAAAACCAGATTACTGTTGGTTACAAATACTTCATCAGCTTCTTTAAGGCTTGATAAATCATATTTTCCACGAATTATTTTTAATTCCTTGATTGAAAATAATGATTCCCGAATGGTTCCGTAAATTATGTCACAATCATCACTTGGAGTGTAAATAATTTGATCTTTAATCCAAAAAATGTTGGCACTAGATGTTTCGCAGATTTTATGATTTTTATCGAGCATAATTGAATCAAAATATCCATTTTTTTCGGCAAATTTTTTTGCTAGGATATAGGGAATTGAGTTGCTGGTTTTAAAATTAAATTGCAATGGATTGTAATCGCAAATTATAAGATTTTGATTCTTAGGACTTGGGGCTGGTTGTTTTGTTTCAATAAATATTAGCGGTTTGCAGTCTGATAAAGGTAAATATCCTTGAGAGCCGATTCCTCTTGAAATTGATATTCTAACTATTCCAAATTTATTATTATTTTTATCAATTAAATCTTGGCAAATTTTTAAAAGTTTTTGTTTTGAGGGAATTTTAATTTCTAAATATTTAGCACCTCTTTCAAGTCTGTTTATGTGAGCATCGAAATTGATAATTTTTTTATCGATGAATTGACATGATTCAAACAATCCATCTCCATATAAAAAACCTCTTTGATTAGGACTTATAAAAGCTTGATTTTCTGGAATAAAATTATTTTCTAAATATACAAATTTGATTTCGGAGTTTTTTGTCATTTTTTAGTTTATTAGAAGCTAAAAGTTTTATTGTCAGATTGAAATTAAAAATTCTTAATAAATTTCAACATTTTTAAAAAAAATTAATGGTAAATTTTAATTTATTTTTTAAATTAAGATTCATTCATAATATTTACAAATCAACTCATCGATAACGCACAACCATAATTGACATGACCTCTTCGCATTCCGAAAAAATGAAATTTAAGCGCATTCTTTTTAAAGTTTCGGGTGAGGCGATGATGGGAGATCAACAATTTGGCCATGATGTTAAGGCGATTGACAAAATCTGCAAACAAATTATTTCGGCACATAATCTAGGTTGTGAAATTAGCTTGGTGGTTGGCGGTGGCAATATTTTTCGTGGTGTTTCAAAAGCTTCAGAGGGTATGGAAAGAGTTACCGCCGATTATATGGGTATGTTGGCCACGTGCATTAACGGTCTTGCATTGCAAAGTGCTCTTGAAAAACTTGGCCTTGAAACCAGAATGCTTTCCGCAATTCCAATAAACAATATCTGCGAGCCATACATTAAAAGACGCGCTGCGCGACATCTTGAAAAAGGTCGAGTTGTGATTTTTTCTGCTGGAACCGGTAATCCATTTTTTACAACTGATACAGCGGCAGTTCTTCGTGCGGTTGAAATGAATTGCGATGTGATTTTAAAGGGAACTCAGGTTGATGGAGTTTACACAGCCGATCCAAAGCTTGATAAAACTGCAACTCACTACGATAAACTGAAATATATTGACGTAATTAAGCAAGATTTAAGAGTCATGGATCAAACTGCAATAACCCTCGCCAAAGACAACAAACTTCCAATAGTTGTTTTTTCTATCAAAGAAGAAAACGCTTTGCATGAAGTAGTTCTCGGGCGCGGAAAATTTACAATAATCAATTAAATTAACTAAATAATATTCACATTATGATAAATCAACTTGTCGATAAGGCGCGTAAAAAAATGGATGAAACTATTTTATCTCTTAAAAGAGACCTAGATTCAATTTCAACTGGCCGAGCTAGTCCAAATCTACTCGATACAATTCGCGCTGAAGTATACGGACAATTTATGCCAATTTCTCAATTAGCAAGTATTTCGGTACCGGAGGCGACAACGCTTGCAATTCAAGCTTGGGATAAAGATAGTGTCAAAGCTATCGAAAAAGCCATAATCAATTCAAATCTGGGTTTTAATCCTACGGTTGATGGAACTTTGCTTAGAATCAATATTCCAAAACTTAGTGAAGAGCGTCGTAAAGATTTGGTAAAACTTGCCAAAAAATATGGCGAAGACAAAAAGATTGCCCTTCGAAATATTCGTCGCGATGTTCTTGATGATTTTAAGAAAAATGAGAAAGAAATTGGTGCCTCAAAAGACCAGATTCACGGTTTTACAGATATGATTCAAAAAATAACTGACGAATTTGTTGCTAAAGTTGATCAAATGGTTGACCTCAAAGAAAAAGATCTTCTCAAAATCTAGTTTAGTGTTAAATTTTGGTCTAAAAAAACATTCTAAACAACATATTAAAATTAAAGCTCCAAATCATGTTGCAATAATTATGGATGGAAATGCTCGTTACGCTTCTAAGCGAGGTTTGCCAATGCAAATTGGCCATAAAATGGGTGCCGAAAATGTTAAAAAAATTGCTAAAAATTGTATTGAGTTGGGTATCAAATTTTTAACTCTTTATGCTTTTTCATCGGAGAATTGGAATCGCCCAACTCAAGAAGTTAATTATTTGATGCAACTGCTTCACGACTACTTGTCAGAAGAATCTGACGAGCTTTCTAAAAATGGAGTTAAAATTATTGTCGCAGGAAATCTCAACAATGTCGAAGAAAAACTTAAGGTTAAAATTTCTGAAGTTGAAAATGCTACAAAATATAATAATAAACTTACATTAGTTGTTGCTTTTTCTTATGGTGCAAGGCAAGAAATTCTTGATGCGACCAAAAAAATTGCCATTGATATAAAAAACGACAAAATTACAATCGACGATGTCGACGAAAATCTCTTTAAAAAATTTTTATATAATCCCGAAATTCCTTATCCCGATCTTTTAATTAGAACGGCAGGAGATTTGCGCGTTAGTAATTTTTTATTGTGGCAAATCGCTTACACAGAATTTTATTTTAGTAAAAAACTTTGGCCTGAATTTAATAAAACTGAACTACTCATCGCAATCAATAATTTCAATCAAAGACAGAGGCGCTATGGAAAAAGATAAAATCTTAAAAATATTAAAATTGCCAATTCTAATCTACAATCTGGGTTTGCTAATCTTCAATAAATTAGTTGCTCAAGTTCATTACCTTGATCCATCTGAAAACACCAGAAAGCGAATTATTAGTTCCCTTATCATGATTCCGATTGCTCTTATTGCTATCTTTCAATCACAAAAGTTATTTATATTCCTTGCGATAGTAATTGCAGTTCTGATGTCATTTGAATGGACCGAAATGACATACAAAATGCCCGATAAAAATAAGTGGCGTTTAATTGGATTTTTTTATATTGCCATTCCAATTTATTGCGCTGTTGCTATCAGAATTCTTGATAACGAGATTTTGTTTTGGATGTTTTCCATAATTTGGGCTACTGATATTTTTGCTTTTTTTGCTGGCAAATCTTTGGGCGGGCCAAAATTAGCACCCAAAATTAGTCCCAACAAAACATGGTCAGGTCTTATTGGCGGAACGGTTGCTAGCATGGCAATAGGTTTAATTTCGGCGATAATTTTCCCTGGTTCGGTTGGCTTTTTTCTGATCATAAGTATCATTATTTCTTTGGTTGAACAAATGAGCGACTTATTAGAATCTAAATTTAAAAGAATTTTTGGGGTCAAAGATTCAGGCGATATTATCCCTGGACATGGCGGAGTTCTTGATCGTCTGGATGGTATGATTTTTGTTGCGCCTCTGGTTTACTTGATAATTTTAGTTTTTCCTTCTCAATTTGGTTTGGCTTAAAATATGAATATCGAAAATGATTTTCTCGAAATTGCCGGTAAAAAATTTCATTCAAGATTATTGGTTGGGACCGGCAAATATGTTAGTTTTGAAGAAACTGCTCATGCTATTGAAGCTTCTGGCGCCGAAATTGTTACTGTTGCATTGCGAAGAGTTAATATTGAAAAAAAAGGCGAGCCAATGCTTCAAGATTTTATCAGCCCTTTAAAATATACTTATCTTCCCAATACAGCGGGATGTTTCACCGCTGAAGATGCGGTTAGAACTCTTAAATTAGCGCGTCAAGCGGGTGGGTGGAGTTTAGTAAAACTTGAAGTTTTATCAGATGACAAAACTTTATATCCAAATGTTATTCAAACCATTAGAGCCTGCGAAATGTTGATAAAAGATGATTTTCAGGTGATGGTTTACACCAATGATGATCCGATTGTCGCCAAAGAGTTAGAAAATATGGGTTGTTGTGCTATTATGCCTTTGGGAGCCCCAATCGGTTCAGGTCTGGGTATTCAAAATCGATTGAATATTGAATTTATTGTTGAGCAATCCAAGGTTCCAGTTTTGGTTGATGCTGGAGTTGGTACTGCGTCGGATGCTTCAATTGCCATGGAAATCGGTTGCGATGGAGTTTTGATGAATACAGCGATTGCTAAGGCTCAAAATCCAATTAAAATGGCTAGAGCCATGAAATTAGCGGTTGAGTCTGGACGTTTGGCATTTTTAGCGGGTCGTATGGAAAAAAAGAAATTCGCTTCACCATCATCACCAATTATTGGTAAAATTACACAAAATTAATTTATGAATCACAAATTTCACCCTTCTATTCTAAGGGCCTACGATATTCGTGGAGTCTACAATCAAACATT
>VGDJ01000076.1 GCA_016869775.1 Alphaproteobacteria bacterium | reverse complement strand
TATTCTTGTTGAGATGATTTGCGCCCCGGTTGCGTTGGAACTGAAGCTACGGTGCCCTCAATAATTTTCAATAAACCTTGCTGAACACCTTCGCCTGAAATATCACGACGCGAATTATCCTCAATTTTGCGGGCTATTTTATCGATTTCATCAATATAAACGATGCCTCGCTGAGTTTTTTCGATGTCATAATTCGCAACTTGTAAGAGGCGTGAAATTATATTTTCAACATCGTCGCCAACATATCCGGCCTCGGTTAGAGAGGTGGCGTCTGCCATTGTGAAAGGGACATCCAAAATGCGCGCAAGAGTTTGGGCAAGAAGAGTTTTTCCGCACCCAGTTGGGCCAATCATAAGAATGTTGGATTTAGAGATTTCAACTCCGTCGGAACCAAGAAAAATATTGTCGATTCTTTTGTAGTGGTTGTAAACCGCAACGGATAAAACTTTTTTGGCGTGGTCTTGACCAACAACATAATCATCGAGAATTTTTAAAATTTCTTTAGGAGTAGGTTTTTCGCCACTATTTTTGTGAAGTGGAGACCTTTTGCCTTCTTGTTTAAGAATATCCATTCCAAGCTCAATACACTCGTTACATATAAAAGCAGTAGGGCCAGCGATTAGTTTTTTGACCTCGTTTTGTGATTTACCGCAAAATGAACAATGCAAATTTTTTTCGTCGTCGTGTTTCTTAACCATTTTTGTAATTAATTTGTTATTTGTGGTTCGATAATTTTTAAGGCCTTTATTTTAGGGTCTTTTGTCGATTACTTTATCGATTATGCCAAATTCTAGAGCTTTTTGAGGAGACATAAAATTGTCTCGCTCCATTGATTTTTCAATTATCGAAATTTTTTGCCCAGTGTGTTTTGCATAGATTTCGTTAAGACGTCTTTTTAGCGCTAAAGTCTCTTGAGCGTGTATTTCGATGTCGGTGGCTTGGCCCTGATAACCTCCGCTAGGCTGATGAATCATGATACGAGAATTTGGCAAACAAAATCTTTTGCCTTCAGCGCCAGCGCATAAAAGTAATGAGCCCATTGATGCCGCTTGGCCGATGCAAACCGTACTTACATCGGGACGAATATATTGCATAGTGTCATACATTGCTAGACCGGATGTAACAACGCCTCCTGGTGAATTTATATAAAAGTAAATATCTTTTTTTGGATCTTCAGATTCAAGAAACAATAATTGAGCGACTATTAATGAGGAAACTTGGTCGTTGACCGGGCCGGATAAAAATATAACTCTTTCTTTGAGAAGTCGGGAGTAAATATCGAACGATCTTTCGCCTTTTGGAGTTTGTTCCACAACCATTGGCACCAAATAATTGGCATGATCAAAAATTTTTTCTGACATTTTTTGTGATTTTATTTGATGATAAAAATTTGTTGCCAACGAAACTAGAAATATTTTTTTTTAATGCAACCTTGAAACTGTTTTTTATTCGATTAGATTTTTTAAAAATTACTTATCAAAAATAATCTAAACAATCATATTTATGGCTACATCAACTGAAAATTCAGACAATATTCAGCAAGAAGATTTAAATCTCAATAATTCTGAAAGACCCTCTTCTAACCAACACCAAAATAACGAAAGTTCTTTAAATTCAAGCGACAAAATTGCAGAGCTCGAACAAAAACTATCCGAGGCCAATGATAAAATTTTAAGAACATTAGCTGAGCTTGATAACGTTCGAAGACGCTCCAGAGAAGAAATTGAAAAAGCTTCAAAATACGCTATTGCAAATTTTGTTGGCGATTTGGTAATGGTGGTCGAAAATTTTTTTATGGCTAGCGAGAATTCTCCAAAGCAAGAGATTGAACAATATCCGGCCATTAAAAACTACGCAACCGCCATAGAAATGACCGAGAAAGAGTTGCTAAAGGTATTTGAAAAAAATAATGTCAAAAGGATTTATCCGCTGAATCAAGAATTTGATCACAATTTTCATGAAGCCATCGCCAATATTGAATCTGATGCGAAAGAGGGTTTGGTGGTTCAAGTGATTCAAGCTGGATATTCTATAGGAGAGAGGCTAATAAGGCCAGCTTTGGTTGGAGTCGCTAAACCAAAAGCGCAATAAATGGGTATAATAATTTTGAATTTCAAAATAAAATTTTGAGTAAATTGTAAAGCATATTTTTTAAAAATTGACGGTTGCAAAAAATTTTTTGTCACTGATAATTTAATTCGAGTTAAAGTTTTGAAACAAAGTCCGGTCTATTTGGTTAATCAATAAAAATATTTATTCCTAGCCCACAAATTGAATAATTTATTTAGGCCAACTCTTGGATTGATAGGGATTGTAGCTCAGCGGTCAGAGCAGGACGCTCATAACGTCTTGGTCGTAGGTTCAATCCCTACCAATCCCACCATTTTATCTTTCTTGTTCACCTCTTGTTATTCTGCATTTTGCCCGATCAAAATGATTTAAAATCTCAAGACCAAATCTGACTCAGAGGTCCTAGTTTTTTTGGACCCTAATGCTTTTGAAGCTTTTTCAAATATAATTAAAATCAACTCAGAGCATCAACAATTAAAGCAAATAGCATTTTTAGTTGTTGATTTTAAATTCTTCGTTCATAAAATCGCGCCTCCTTGTTTTTGGTTATAATGCTGTAGCGATGATTAATTAATTGTTGCTTCATTGCTTATTTGCTAAAGCCATAAAACAATCAGACAGCTTAGCGTCAAGCAACTGTTTTCATTCCATCTTTTCTTAAGAATTGGTTGAATATCTATTTGATTATTAGGCCCAACAAAATGAAATTTTATTTCTGCCTAATTGTCTTAAGTTCAAAAACTACTAAACTATGCCTAAAGTCAAAACAAATAGTGGCGCTAAAAAGCGCTTTCGTGTCACCGGCACCGGAAAATTATCTCACAAGCAAGCTGGCAAAAGACACAATCTTAACAAAAAAAGCCAAAGAAGAATCAGAAACTTGCGCAAGAGCGCTTCTTTGTCCGAGGGTCATACTGCCAGTATTTTAAAGTTCAAAATGCCTTACAATAGGTAATCAAAGAACTTATATAGAAATTAAATTTAGGAGACAAAATGAGTCGTGTTAAAAGAGGAGTTACAAAAAAAGCTCGCCACAAAAAAATCTTAAAAATGGCAAAAGGCTACCGCGGTCGTGCTAAAAATTGCTTTAGAGTTGCCATTGAAAAAGTCGAAAAAGCCCTGAGATATGCTTATCGTGATCGCAAAGTCCGCAAAAGAGATTTTCGCGCTTTGTGGATTCAGCGTATTAATGCCGGAGTTAGAGAGCATGGTCTAGTTTATTCTCGCTTTATTAATGGCTTAAAGTTGGCAAAAATCGACCTTGATCGCAAAGTGCTTTCTGATCTTGCCTCTCGCGATAAAGAGACCTTTGCAAAAATTGTTGATAAAGCTAAAAAAGCTCTTGAAGCCTAGTCTTGTCTGGTTGCTTATTAGTGAAAATAGTTTTTAAAACACAATAATTTATTTCTAAATTGAGCGTCAACTCAATTTAGAAATGCACTCACCTTCAATCAATGAAACTCTACAGCGGATTAATAAAACTCGACAAGTTTGGTAAAATTGAAGATTTGGCGGTTATTGATGAAAGTTTTTCCTTTAGCGCCTTAATTTTCAATCCTTTGTGGTTCTTGTTTCATCGGATGTGGCGCGAATTTTTCGCTATAATCGCAATTTTTTTGGTATTTGATATTTTTTTATCCAAGCTATTTGATGACGCGTTGTGGCTTAAATTGACCTTCTTCACAATGATTGCTCTTAACTCTAGATCTTGGCTGGTCGATCATTTAATTCAAAGAAAAAAATTTAAATTAGCCACAATGATATTTGCCAAAAGCTCGGTCGATGCCAAAATCAATTTGATTAAGCATCTTGTCGAAAATAACGATAATAAATTTGCATCAATATTTAGTGAGTCGATATTGAATCCATTCATCTCAAATCCATCACAAAGCAAAACACAAATAAGAGCATGAAAATCGTCATTATTGACTACGGTGCCGGCAATGTTAAATCGGTTTTTAATGCCCTAAAAAAAATCGACAATCTTTGCGATGTAATTATATCAAGCAATTTAACCGACATAAAATCGGCGAATTATTTTATATTGCCGGGCGTTGGGGCTTTTGGTGATTGCATGAATTCTCTTAAATCAGTCGAAGGTCTTTTGGGTGAGATTCGTAATCAAGTTCTTAATTACAAAAAACCATTTTTGGGAATATGTGTTGGAATGCAGGTTTTGGCTTCAATTGGTTTAGAAAATGGCGAGCACCACGGTTTGGGCCTTATTAATGGAAGGGTTGAAAAAATTCCTACCAAAAATGGTTTAAAAATTCCACAAATGGGCTGGAATTCTCTCAAAATAAAATCTGGCAATCACCCAATTCTTCTAAATATAGCTCAAGACGAAGATTTTTATTTTGCCAACTCTTATCATTTTATTTGCCAAAACGAAAACAACGTAATTGGCTATGTTGATTATGGTATAAAAATTAATGCAATAATTGCCAAAGACAACATAATCGGGGCACAATTTCATCCAGAAAAAAGTGGTAAAGCCGGACTCAAATTCTTGAAAAATTTTATTGATTGGCGCCCTCGATAGATTCGATTTGCTTGCTTTTTAGGCCATCAATATATTGCAATTTTGTGAAAATTTCTGAACTGATAAATCAACAATTATTCTCTGAAAATTTTGGTTATTATAAAACCAAAAATCCAATCGGCAAATCTGCCGACTTCATAACGGCACCTGAAATTTCGCAAATTTTTGGCGAAGTGGTGGCGGGATATTTATTAGAAATTTCCAAGTCGACAACTTCAAAAATTTCTTTAGTTGAAATGGGGGCTGGCAGGGGCGTATGGTTTAGGGATATATTAAAAACAATAAATTTTTTGGCTCAAAAAAAAATATCAGTAGCGCAAAACTTTATCGAAAAAAGCGCTTTTCATATTATTGAAATTAACCCGCATTTAAAAGCGATTCAGCAACAGAATTTAAAAGATTATAAGGTTTCTTGGCATAGTAATTTTGAAGATTTTAAAAGCGCTTCAGAGCTTGATTTGGGCGGAGAAATATATTTTTTATCGAACGAACTTTTGGATTGTTTTGCGATTGATCAATTTGTTAAAACCAAAGCAGGTTGGCAAGAAAGATTAATTAATTTTAGTGATAAGCAAAACTTATTAGATCCACAATTTGTGATAAGAAATTTTGACAAATCAATTAATGATTTTGTTGAATCACAGCTCGGAAAAGATTTGTCAGAATCTGCCCCATGCGGAGCTGTCTATGAATATTCAAAATCAATGCAAGCCTTCATTTCTAAGCTTTTCGATGCAATTAATCAGCGCGGTGGTCTCGCCATAAATATTGATTACGGATATTTTTTTTATGATTTTGCTAACACGTTGCAGGCAGTGCGCAATCATCAAAAAATTTCTTTTTTTGAGGGATTGAAAAATGCCGATATTACGGCGTTGGTTGATTTCTTAGCCCTCGATAAAATCGCGAAAGAATATAATCTTAACTCTTCTCAAGTTAGCCAAGGTCAATTCTTGTTAGCGCTTGGCGCCAAGGAGCGCCTTGAAAATCTTGCGCGATTAAATCCGGCCAAAAATGATGAATTGTGGAGTGCTTTTCGTAGACTCGTGGATTCTGACCAAATGGGTGATTTATTTAAAGTCCACATTGTTTGGAGATAGTTTGGGCCGATTTAATGTTTGATTTCTATTCGTCAAAAATTAAAATCACCGCACAAATATCAAATTCCATGATAAATTCTCATCTATGATAAATTCTTCGGCGCAATATTCTAAAAATAGTCTAAAATTTAGCGATTTAGAAAATCACGAAAATCACAATCCTCGAGACAATTGGCAGGTGGCGCAAGTTCTTGAGTATTTTAACATGCCGTTTAATGACTTGATATTCAAGGCTTCACAAATTCATCGCCAATTTCACAATCCAAATGAAGTTCAAA